>CALBRY010000083.1 GCA_937927665.1 uncultured Chloroflexota bacterium | reverse complement strand
ATCATGTTCGAAGTGTACGTCGCGTAAAATAGAAGCATAAAGCGTGAACCGCAGAGTAAAAGAGAAAGGGCGATCCCACATGGGATCGCCCTTTTTGTTACATAAGTGTCTAAATGTATAATTATTCTTGAAAGTTATTTGCAATCTCATGGCTAACAGGTAAAGGTGAATATTTCAAATGCCGAATGAGTTGCGACCAGTAGATATTCCTGAGTTACAAGTTCGGTCTATAGACGTACAGGGTGAACGCTTTTACTCTGTAATCGACTTCTACGCCTTTTACCGCAACATAACTCACGCCAAAGCTCGTAATAGTTTCCACGTATTCGCTCAGAAAATGCGGCAGAACGGAGAGCATATTCCCTCTCTTTGTTTATTTCACTTGGAGTCCTCAGACAAAAAGAAATACCGAACAGCCTGTACCACGCTTGAAGGGTTACAGTGGTTAGCACATCGTCTAGAGGTAAATAATCTACGGAGACACTATCGGTTAGATATTCGCAAGGACGATGAAATACAGTATCTACATCAAGTCGATGCACCACTCATTTCAAGTTGTGGTGTGTTGGCGCGTTCTGCCTTGAATTCTTCCGTTTCACGCCAACTGGTATAGGGTCCATAGGGTTTCTTGCCCGCATAGGCAGTACGCCAACGCCGGTTCCCGTATTTGTAGGCGTAGCGCCCTTGCAACGCTCTCCACGTGTAGTCGGGGAAGGTGCGGAGTATAATCCACTGATCAACATCTCCCTCCACCATCTCCCTCAGCTTCTCTAGGTCGTCTGCTTCCCAAAAATAGCCGAGGCTCTTGTGGGTTGTGCTGCGGCGTGAGATAGTGCCGTCACGCCAGTAGACAATCGCCTCTTTGGTATGCCTACTGATTTTGCTCAGGTGGATTTCGTGGGCAAACGCCTCAAACAACCCGCGTTTCTCCGTACGTGGGACTTCACCCCAGCGGTCAATGACCATTTCTAGCGCCGGACGGGCGTCTGCTAGTGACCGTGAGTGCCGCGCGCCCGCCTCGATACGCTTCAGTTCGGCCTGCAGTTCGACGATCTCGCGGTCAGCCGCTTCGTAGCGGGCTTGAGCACGAGCGACCATCTCGGCGTTGGACAGTAGTCCCAAATTGGCGATGACGTTGTCTTTCGCCGTCTCTGCCTGCCGGATCGCCGCTTTCAGTCGCCGAACTTCAGATTGATCAACGTTCTCGAAACTCGCCAGTGCTGTTGTCCAAGCTGTTTCATCAATCGTTGTCGCTCGCAGCCGTTCAAGTAGCATTTCGTCAATCAGCGCGTCTAGGATAAACGCCTTAATATTCCAGACGTTTGTGCGGTACGGGTATTCGTTGAGTTGATACTGATATTTACCTGCAGCGGCGTTCCAGCAGGTTGTCAAACGTTTGTGTGGAAACTGCGGTAGGTCATCGGTATAGACTAAGCCGGGATAGGTCGGCGGATCAACCTTACGATTGCTTTTGTCATGCCTTATCCATGGGCGATAGGGAATGTAATTCGGATTCGGATCCCCATGAAAGTCGGTTGGTGACAGGCGATTATAAGCGAACATGAACAGATCGAGTGGGATGATCGGCTCGTGGTTGTTCCACTGCACGATAGCGCCCAGATGCACCCAATGCCCGATGTAGGCGACGTTGCTCAGCATGGATTCCAAACCGGTGTCTGACAGGGTGAATCCACCGGTGAATGGCGACCGGCGAGTTAGGTGATCGGTTACCTTGAAGCCATCCGGAACCACCCCTGTGACAATCTCGGGGAAGTAAGGACCATTGCGCTCGATGAAATGCCACGTCTGATGAAGGTTACCGTTGTTTTCTCGAAACAGCTCGAAATAGCGCAGCACCACATCAGCATACAGATCAAAGCGTTTATACTTACGGTAATCTGGATTGCGCTGATTGTCGACTTTGGCGCGGCAGTCCACCATGAAACCGGGGAGAATCCTCCGACCCGACCACATGCCCCCCGCGCTCCGGCTGTGCCGCGCCTTCACCAAACGCCCCCGAATCTGGTATTCGAGATAATCGGCAGCGCGCTGAGCTTCCTCACGGAACATCTTAATATGTGCTGATCCCATGATCGGGTGCGCAAAGTCGTAGACCATGCGGGGAGTCATTACCTGGACGTTATTCCGTTTGCAGGCATCAATGAACAGGTTGGTTTCGATCATCGTCACATCGCGGAAAAAGCGATCCACGTCTTGTGAAGCGACTAAGCCGATCTTATTCGACTCGATCAAGTTCATCAACAGCGACATGCCTTTGCGTTCGCGTATTTTCTTCGTGCCGCTGACAGCCGCATCCATGTCGATCATATGGACGCTCTCGCGCACCCAACCTTGCGTGAGCAAGTGCTCAATCATGTCGATCGTTTGGAGCGTGGTCATGACATTGCCGATCTGACCTTCGGACGATTGGCGATAGTAGAC
>CALBRY010000082.1 GCA_937927665.1 uncultured Chloroflexota bacterium | reverse complement strand
GCGTAGGTGAGATTGAACGGTTTTTCACGAAGGGTTTAATTTGGAGGGGTGGAATGCGGTTGCCCCCGGCGGGAATCGAACCCGCGCACATGGTTTAGGAAACCACTGCTCTATCCACTGAGCTACGGGGGCATATATCGCCATTCTATCATGGGGGCGCTGATTTCAAAAGCACCCAAAACAGCGGCTATGCTTGGGGAGTACGCACAACTTTTACACTGATTTGAAGCCGCCCGCATTCGAGTTCATCTTCGACGCGCAGACGGTAGCGCTTGCCCGGTTGCAGCGGAAAGCCGTTGATTCGTGTGCCGTTCGTGCTTTCCAAGTCCTCAATTTCGAGCTTGCCTTCGAGATAGTGGAATGCGGCATGGATGCGCGATACGCCGGTATTCATGGCGTCGAACGGGGAGAGGTCAATATCGATTGGCACAGGGGTGTCTGCGCTTGACCGACCCATGATCAAGCGTGGTTTTAGATGGGCTGCCAGAATTTTCGGCGAGCCGCCATCGGGATGCTGCACATGAAGTACAAGCCGCAGCGGGGGTTCAGCACTTCTGCGGGCAACATCCGATACTGTCTTTTTGCCTCCGGTCCTGCTCATCATGATGAATTGTTCACCCACGCACAACGAACAACACTGCCAATCTCAATTATTGTACGCGGCTTCGCGCCTTTCGTGTGATGAGGAATTACCAAAAATTCATGAAAACTCACTCATGTTTACAGATCGTCGAGTTCGCCGTTATTCAGTCCACGTTCGAAAGCACGTCCAACGGTGAGCACATACTGCACCCACGCGGTGAGATCATCTTGATTGAACAGTTCGCAGATCGCCTGAAGCATGGTATCGGGAATGGTGTGTACGACTTCTGTTGAAAGACAGCTCATCGCTTGACACACCGAGTCACGGTCGTCAGACGGGGGTTCGCATTCTAGAAAGTGATCATGCCATTGTTGAACAATCGGGTGTACCTGATCACACGACGAACCTGTTTCCAGATTCGCATCGGCGTATTCTTCCAGATCATGCAGCCAGCTTGGTTCACGAGGGGTGCCAGAATCTGACTGCGAGGCGTCCATGTTCATGCTAAATGGTGTGCTCCAAATTCATGCAGCGTGCGGATAGTGTAATCCTATGCCGTAAACGCTGCAAAAATCATGGAGATTCTGCTATCATGCCGTGAGACTGGAGGAAATAACCCTTTATGAAGCGAAACGGACGTGTGCTGGTTATCGTCGGATTGGCGATCAGCGTGATATTTTTGGTGATCGCTTTTGGCGGACTGCACCCCGACGCGGTGCTTGCGGTGATCCGCACCGCCGATCCGCTCCCGCTGGCGATTGGTGCGGTGTGGTATTTCGCCGCCGTCGCTGTGATCAGCATCCGGTGGGGGTTTTTGCTGCGTTCCAGCAAACCCGTACCCTTCAGCAGTTTGTTTCGCCTCGTGTGCATCGGTTACATGGGAAATAACGTGTATCCGCTGCGAAGTGGTGAAGTCCTTCGCATCGTCCTTTTGCAGCTTCGTGAAGGCATCCCGATGGCGCGGTCAACCACCGTCGTCATTTTGGAGCGCATCTTCGACGGGCTGGTGATGCTCACGTTTATCGTGGTCGGGCTTGCTGTGACCGGCGCGGCTTCGCCAACAATTCACAATATTGTCCAGTTTACCGCGCCGATCTTCGTGATCGCGCTGCTGGTGTTCTTCGCGCTGGCGAGTAAACCGGATTGGCTGGCGGCGCTGCTGCACCGGATCACACGGATACTCCCCGGCGCGGTGGGCGAGAAGATCAATAAGCTGGGCGATGATGTGATCGACGGCTTAAAATGCTTTCGCTCCCCGGCGGATTTAGCGGGGGCGGTGATTACGTCGTATCTCAGTTGGATGCTCGAAGCGAGTGTGTACTTGATCGTTTCGATGGCGTTCGATATGAATATCAATTACGGGGTCGCGCTGCTGGTAGTCGGCGTGGTCAATCTCGCTGGATTGATCCCCGCATCGCCGGGGCAGTTTGGCGTGTATGAGTTCTTCGTCCGCTCCGTCTTGATCGCGGTTGGGATCGGTGAAGCGGTCGCAACGACATACGCGCTGACGATCCATCTGGTGATCTGGCTTCCGGTGACGCTGTTAGGCTTCTATTTCCTGCTTCGTCAGGGGATCGGCGGGTTTGGAGCACTTGCCCGCGCCCGCGAATTGGAACAAAACACCGCATGAGCAGGGCAAACGCATCAAAACTAGGCGAACGAAAAACGCATAACGCAAAGCCGCAAAGCGACTCAACTTACAGAGTCACCTTTGCACCTTTGCGTTGACGCTTTTCTGCTCCGCTGGCATTGTGGCGATGCGATTACACTAACTCGCGCACGCGATCGCAGACGCGATTGGTAAATTCCTCCGTCGAAACGGCGGTATCCAATGCAATATCACGGGTATAAGCGCCGCTGTAAAGCACATCGCGTACAGCCGTTTCAATCGCGATCGCGGTTTCCGGTCGCAGCCAATGATGACGCAGCAGCATCGCAATACTGAGGATCATCGCGGTGGGGTTGGCGATTCCTAATCCGGCAATATCAGGCGCGCATCCGTGTACAGGTTCAGCGATTGCGACTCCATCACCAATATTGAGCGATGGCGCTAACCCAAGCCCGCCGCCCCATGCCGCCGCCATATCGCTGAGAATATCGCCGTACATATTCGGTGCGAGAATCACATCGAAGCGGAGTGGATCTTTCACCAGCCAATACGCCGCCGTATCGACGAGCATTTCTTCGGTTTTGATTTCCGGGTAATGTTCGGCAATTTCGAGCGCGACACGGCGGAACAATCCATCGGACTGCACCAACACACTCGCCTTGTGCACGATGGTGACTTTTTCACGCCCGTTGCGGATCGCCAGTTCGTAGGCGCGGCGCGCCACACGTTCACTTGCGCCTGCGGTGATGCGCTTTTCGCTGATCCCCGTCTGACCGTTGTCCTCGGTATGCTCGTGTTGAACATACAAGTCTTCGGTGTTTTCGCGCACAACGATGAGATTGACGCCCTCTCGCGCTGTCGGAACAGGGAGATAGCGGGTGGGGCGTAAACTGGCATAGGTTGCCAATTCGCGCCGCAGTCGCACGATTGGCACATAGTACCCATCGACCGGATACGATGGTGAGGCTGCCGCGCCGAATACGACAGCGCCGCACGCTTTCGCCAGTTGAAGTGTTTCTTCGGGCAGCGGCGTCCCGATACGCTTAAACGTATCCCAACCCGCCTCCGCCGTATGGATTTCTACATCTGGCGCGACAACACGGAGCACCTGCACTGCCGCCGGAACGACCTCATGACCGATTCCGTCTGCTTCAATAACGCACACTTGCAGCATGGATTCTAACCCTTCTTACCCGCGCAACGGTATTGGCACGTATTCACAAAAAAGGGGGCAAAAATCTACTTGCAGAAGGGTATGCTGCCGCAGAGCACTATTTATAAGAGAATCTGTAACGTAATTATCCGTTATATCGCACAGTTTGTCGAGTGAACGGTTATGCATTCTATCTAAATTCGTACCGGGTGGTACACAGCACGACTCCCAAATGTGCATAATCTGGGAGCGTGCCGCGCTAGATAGACATCGAGTTATTTCTTATCCGGTCCTGCAACGGCGATCACGACGCGATCCGATGTCAGGTATTTCTGCGCCGCCGCGAGTATATCGGCTTCGGTCAGGCGGTAAATGGTATCGCGATAATTGATCAGGTAATCCAACCCCAGACGATAAATCTCCATGTTCAGGATCGAACCGGCGATCCCTTCGTTTGTCTCAAGTTGGAGCGGGACGCGCCCTGTGAAGTAGCTCTGATTGTCTTCCAGTTCTTCGGCGCTGATGGGTTGCGTGACGAGACGGTCAATTTCGTCGTTGATGCGCGCAATCGCCAGATCAACATTTGCCGGATTCACACCCGCCGTAATTGACCACGGACTCGCAGTATACCCGCCATCGACCGAACTGTAGGCGTAATACGCTAATCCAAGTGTTTCACGGACGCTGTGACCGATGCGACCCATCATGCCAAACTGACCGAGCACGCTGTTCGCCAACTGTGCCGCGAGAAAATCCGCATCAAAACGGGATGGTCCGATCGTTCCCATCACGATATCGGATTGTGTTTTTCCCGGCAGCCCGACGAACGCGCGCTGAGTTTCCGCCAGCGGAGTCACCGAGGGAACGGGAGGCAGATCGGGTTGATCGGCGTTCGTCCAATCGCCGAGATAATCGCGCACGGTGCGAATCGCGTCATCGGCTTTGATCGCGCCAACGACGACGATGATCATCCCGGCGGGTCCATAATGCCGCTCATGGAAGGCTTTCAGGTCGCTGACGGTCAACATCGGCACGGTTTCGAGCGTGCCGCGTGTGCTGTGGTGATAGGGATGTTCCGGCGGATACAGCGCCTCATAAAAGGCACGGTTGGCGCGGTAACGTGTATCCTGCTGGCGGATATGCAGCGAAGTCATCACTTCGCCGCGCAGCAGATCAAGATGGGCATCCGGGAAAGTCGGATAGCGCACCGCCTCCGCCAATAGTTCGATCAACAGCGGAAGATCTTCCGCTAATGATTTTCCGCTGAAGCTCGTCCGGTGTACGCCGCCGCTAAAATCGAGGTCTGCCGCCGCGTATTCAAGTTTTTCGTTGATAGTGTCGAAATCGTATCCGGCAGTTCCGCGTAAGAGCGCGCTGGCGGTCATCGCCGCGAGTCCGTTCTTTTCTGCCGTTTCAAACTGACTTCCGGCGCGCAAACTGCCGCTGATCACGACGGACTGCGCGGCGAAGTTTTCATAGACCAATACGACGATTCCGTTTTCCAACACCTCGCGGCGGATGTTGTGTGAACCGGGAATCGAGAGCATTCCGTTATGCGCTGTCATTCTGCATCCTCTTCGTCGAAGTCGTCCATCATCTCCCCGTCCTCTTCATCGCCAGAGGGGATGAGTAATCCAACGGTGCGCGACTGCCGCCGGAGATATTTCTCCGCCGCCGCTTTGACCTCCTCTAGCGTGACCGCATTCAAACGATCGACGTAATGTTCATACCACAGGTGATCGCCTAATGCTTCCGCAGTCGCCAGCATCGATGCCTGATTGGTGACGCGCTCCATGCCGTACGCGAACAATGCGCGATTCTGCTTCTTCACCCGCGCCAATTCTGCTTCGGTTACATCACCTGAACGCAACCGCTCGATTTCCGCATCAAATGCCGCGAGAACGGTTTCGGGGTCAACACCGGGGCGGATGGTCATATAAAACACCAGCAGGAACGGATCGATCGTCGCGTACATGCCGCCATCAACCGATGCCGCCAATTCTTTCATCACGAGCGCTTTATACAAGCGGCTGGTTTTGTTATCGATGCTGCTTCCCGCCGGGCTATCCGCCCCTGCGAGAACGCTGCACACCATATCGAGCGCGAAAAAATCCGGATCGCTCGCCGCTGGAGCGCGATAGCCGACTTCGATTAATGCCGAACCGGAGGGACGCTCGACAGTCACGCGGCGTTCACCGCTTTGCGCGGGTTCAGGACGGGCGAAAGCCTCGAATGCTTCACCGGACGGGATTCCGCCATACAGCGCGGTGATCTTTGCCAGCATTTCCGCTGTGTCAAAATCACCGACGGCAACGGCGATCGCATTGTTCGGGGCGTAGTGCAACCGGTAATGATTAAACAGGTCATCGCGGGTCATCGTCTCAAGGTCTGCCATATCGCCGATGATCTCATGGTGATAGCCATGCACGCGGAATGCCGCCGCCTGCACTTCTTCCGAAAGCCAGAAGAACGGCGAATTTTCGCTGCCCTGCCGCTCGCTGATGATCACCGTGCGTTCGCTTTCGACCTCCTCCGGGTCAAATTTGGCGTTGACCATGCGATCGGCTTCGGCTTCGAGCGCCAGATCGATATGCTGGGAGGGAAGTGTTTCGTAATAGCTGGTTGCGTCGAGCCATGTCGCCGCGTTCCAACTGCCGCCAACACGGTCGATCATCTTATCCAGCGCACCCGGCGGGAACTTGTCCGTCCCTTTGAACATCATGTGTTCAACCCAATGCGAAATTCCTGTGATTCCGGTGCGCTCGTTGCGACTGCCAACGCGGTACAGCACTCGCCAGCTAATAATTGGCGCGCTGCGGACTTCTTTTAACAGCACTACCATGCCATTTGGCAGCACATGACGTGTCACACTACTCACGCGCACATCTCCTCAATGCTTATGGGTGGGGTTGCTCAGTGAATGTTGATTTTAACGGCAATTTATCTGAATCGTATCTGCAAAAAGGTTAGGGGCGCGTGCTGTTTCAAGAAAAAGGGGCGATTTTCACGATAATCGCCCCGGGGTGTGTTTCGATCAGCGTGCCGAGTTTTCGCTCACTGCGTTGATGGGGGTGGGGTTTTCCGGCGGCGCAAGGTACGCCGAGCCGACCGCAATATAGCCGTAGCCGCGCTTCACCAATTCCAGATAATCGGGGATCATCCGGCGTCCGTCGATGATCAGATAGGGCGGCGCGACGGTCTTTTCGATTGTTCCGCTCAAGCCCCGGAATTCTTCCCAATCTGTACTGATGAACAGCATATCCGAACCTGCGAGCGCATCATGCGGGCTGTCGTGATAGCTGATCTTTTCATACAGATGGTTCTTTTCGGGATCGAAGAAGCGGCGGGCTTCGTGCATCGCCAGCGGATCGTAAGCGCGGATCGCTTTGACACCGCGACCGAGGAGCGCTTCGACCACCTTGAGCGACGATGAATCGCGCATATCGTTCGTCCGCTGCTTGAACGATAAGCCGAGCAGTGCGACCGTCTTTTGGTTGAATGTCGCTCCGGCTTCGCGGCTGGCGCGGTCGATCAAGTAGGTTTTCTGGTATTCGTTGATGTCGTAGACCGATTGGAGCAGGTTCGCGGGCTGTCCGTGTGACTTGAACTGGTAGATCAGGCTTTGGATATCCTTGCCGAAGCATGAACCGCCTGCACCATTCGAGACATACGATCCCCATGTGCTGATGCGCGCATCCGATGTGACGCCGCGTTTCAGGTCTTCCATGCGAACATTCGGGAATGTTTCGCTCAAACGCGCGCCGACGCCGTTCCAGAAGGAGATGTAGGTCAGCAGCAGCGTGTTGGCGACATACTTGATTCCCTCTGCCGTTTCTGGGGTGGTTTCGATGTAGCGAATCCGCACATGATTGACAAACTGGGAATAGATGCGGCGCAAAATGCGGAGATCGTCTTCGGTATCCGCACCAACGACGACACGATCCGGCTTGCGCGATTTTTCAACCGCGTCACCTTCGGGCAAAAATTCGGGATTCGACGCGACACCGACATTCGGGACGTTGTGTTCGCGCAGAATACCTTCGAGATAGCGCGCTGTTCCAATCGGCACGGTGCTCTTGTTGACGATCACGACGCGGCGCTGATCCTTGCGTTTTGCCAGCAGTTCCGCCAGCGTATTGGCTGCGGCGGTGTAGTAGGACATATCGGTGCTGCCGTTGTACTGGGGCGGGGTCGCGGTGCAAAGGAAAACTGCATCCACGCCTTCGATCACATCGGTGATGTCGGTAGTGAAGAACAGATAACGGTTGATGTTTTCTGCAATGACCTGAGCAAGCCCCGGCTCGTTAACATAGCGCTCGATCTGGGCGGGAGCGGCAGTCTGATACGCGGCGATTCGTTCCGCGTCGATGTCATAGGCGTAAACCTCGTGCCCATATTCGGAGGTCGTCGCAGCGTGAGTCAAGCCCACAAAACCGGTTCCGACGACGATGATTTTCATGTGCGATCCTCTTTAGGATTGATCACGAACGAAATGCGATGCCATTGTAACTGTACACCTTGAGACTCTTGAAGTCTCAAAATGGTTTCGGGGTCGTTCGTCGCAATAGATTGTGATTTATTTCACATTTAAGCGGTAAGTGGCGCCGCGTACACGCTGGCAAACACAATCAACGCCTGAGCCGGTCCATACGTCAGCCATATGACATCATCGATCAG
>CALBRY010000081.1 GCA_937927665.1 uncultured Chloroflexota bacterium | reverse complement strand
CGATGCAGATTGCTCAACTGTGTACCCCTGTCAGCGCAAGGAGGGGAGAAGGGCAAAAGCATGATTCCCGATGCAGATTACACACATCAGGCTTGATAGATCCATACGCCGTCTTGTTCCTCGACGGTGAGTGAGCCATCTTGCACCAGATAATCGAGGTGCGCCAGCGATTCGACCAGCGCGAAGCGCATTTCGTGGGTGGTTAGGCGCGAGAAATCGAACAGTGTAACGGCGACCGTATGCGCGTTCGCGCCGTCTTTCGCCGCCTCGTAAGCGCGTTCAAGCCGTGCGTCGTGATGGGCGGTCAATTCGTCGATACGTCCGCGCCAAGTTTCGATCAAGGTTTTATGCCCCGGCAGCGCAACACGCACAGGGAGATCCCGCAGCGACCGCAGCGAATTGAGAAAATCCGGCAGCGGGTGCGGATTGCCACCAAACCATACCCCGATATTCGGCGTGATTTTGTTGAGTACATGATCGCCGGAAAACATCAGCCCATCGACTTGATCGAAAAAGAGAAGCTGTCCATCACTGTGACCGGGTGCATGAATCGCAAGACAGGAGCGATCGCCGATCATGACCGTTTCCCCCGGCGCGATCGTCGTCTCACAGGTGGGATGGGGGAAAGTCATCGCCCGTGTGGAACTGATGCCGCCAATGATGGCGCTGGCTAAGTCATTTGATGCGCCGCTTTTGAGCATCTGATCCCGCACATCTTGATCGCGTTCGCCGCGTTCTTTCCATATGCGATTCGCCATATCGCGTTCGACTTGCGACAGACGAACTTCGGCGTGAGGGCTGCGCGCCTGAAGCCATCCCGCCAACCCATAATGATCCGGGTGGGTGTGCGTGAGGATGATCTGCTGCACGCTCTCCGGCGTGATTTCGAGTTCGTCAAAAGCGGCTTGCCATGCCTCAAGCGCGGGGGCGTGATTCAAGCCGGTATCGATGATCGTCCAGCCGTGCGCGCCGCTTACAAGGTAAACATTGACACGATTTAGCAAAAAAGGCAGCGGAATATGGAGTTGATAAATATCTTCTTCGATTTGTTGGAGTGGGCTTACCATCGTTTTTGCATCTTAATGTAGGTGTAGGCTTCGTTGATTTCTTTGAAGCGCGCCTCGGCTTCAGCCTTGGGAAGTTGGGAAACATCCGGGTGAAGTTCACGCGCAAGCTGACGGAATGCGGCTTTAACATCACTTTCGGCGGCGTCGGCGTTTAGACCGAGCAGCGCTAAGGAACGATCGAGCTTTGTTTGCGGTCGCGGCGGGGGTTCAAGCGGGATTTGCTGCTCTACCCGTTCGCCGCCGCTTTCGTTCCACGATGTTGACCCATTCCACATGAACTGCCATGTTTCGCCTGTTTGACGGCGGTACTGGCGGCGGAACTGCTCGCGTACGCTGGTCGCCTCGGCAGATTTCCAAAAGGCTTCCGTCCCGAAATACGCGATCAACCAATCGCCTTTGATTGATGCGGGGGTTCTGACCCACATACGATAGCTGGGCAAATTGGAGATCGTCACGTCCGGACCGTACCATACTTCGACTTCGGCACGACCGAACGCCCTGAAATGCACCTGCCCGATATGCGGTCCGTCGTCCTCAACGCGGTAGGTGTAAACCCGATCTTTGAACAACGCGTGAAGCATCACCAGCGATTCATCGGGGATGAAGCGTTCGCCATCATCGGGAATCAAATTGGCATCAACAAGGATGAGCGTGCCAATACCCGCCCGTGTGCCTTCGCTCACGAGCCGCTTAACGGTGCGCGGTTTCGGCAGTTCCCACATGACATACACATGGATCGATAAACCGCCCCATGTGTGCGCGATCATCGAGGGATCACGTTCGGGATCGCGGATTTCTTCGCGGCGCACGGTGCAGTGACGCACGCTGTTGACGTTGATCAACGATCTGGCAAGCCAGCGCTTGATATCCTCAATCATGCAAATTCGGGATTCTGATTGAACCATGACCGCCATTATAGTCGAAAACCAATTCGTTTTGATGGACTCTCGAATGCGCCTTAGAATTCTCTCAACCGGGCATCACATCACCCTCAAGCGGTTCATCAAATCAATGGAGCAAACGGCGTGGCGAGAGCAGATGCAGCAGGACACATCGAAGCGGGTACGGGCGGATGGGTTGAACGGCTGAAGGCACACCGTCATGCACGCTTGATCGGCGTGCTGTTAGGGCACATGACCGTTGATACGTTCAACGGGATGAACTCTGTTTTGATGGCATTTTTGAGCGTCCATATTCTGCCAATGACCAATACGCAAATCGGCGCGGCGATCAGCGCATACAGCTTGACTGCCGCAATCAGTCAGCCGTTCTTCGGCTTGTGGGCGGATCGCAGCGGCGGGAGACTGCTAGGCGCGGGCGGTGTGGCGTGGACAGTCTCGTTTTTGATGCTTGCGGTGATCTTCGCCAGCACGGGGCAGTACTGGCTGATGCTGATTCCGTTTGTGCTGGCGGCGCTGGGGAGCGGGGCGTTTCATCCGGTGGGGACGATGCACGCGGGCGGGCTGGGTAAGGTTAGCTCGGCTTCGCGCTTAAGCTGGTTTTTTCTGGCGGGTCAAACCGGATTGGCAATCGGTCCGACGCTGACCGGGGTCTTACTCGATTCTGCCGCGACACATAACGGAGCATTCACCACAGGAATACCGGCGTTTTCGCATGTGCTGGTCGAACATGGCACGGTAACTCCGCTGTTGGGGATCGCTTTATTCGCAATTCCGGGCGTGCTGTTGATGGCGCTGACGCTCCCCTCGCGGGCGGCGTATCACGCGGCGCACAAAGTCGATTCGCAGACGAGCAGTAATGCGGCGCTTCCGGTGATGGCGCTGGCGCTGCTGGCGTTTACGGTGACGCTCCGCAGTCTTTCGAATCCCGGCGCGGTCGCATTTATTCCGCGATTGTTTCAGGAAAAAGGATGGTCAGCCGCCGAATATGGCTTAGTCACAAGCGCGTATTGGATCGCCAGCGGTGTGACCGGTATCATCTTCGGTTGGTTGGCGGATCGCTTGAGCAGCCGGGTGGTGACGGGTTGGAGCTTGATCGCCGCTGCGCCTGCGATTTTCCTACTTCCGCTGACCGATGGGGCAACCGCCTTTACAATGGCATTGTTGGCTGGCGGTTTGACGGGCGGATCGCACAGTTTGTTGGTTGCGATGAGCCAGCGCTTGATGCCTAAGAGCCGGGGATTTGCCAGCGGCGCGACTTTAGGGTTTATTTTTGGGACGGGGGCAATTGGAACGCTCGTCATCGGCGCGTTGTCGGATCAAATGGGATTAACGATGGCTTTTCAGGTCGTCGCGGTGGTAACGGTCGCCTCAGGTGTCATGAGTTTTGCCTTACGGGATCGTAAAGGTTAATTCCCGTTTGTTCATCAAGCAAAGGGCAGTTACAATAGAAACACACATCGCGTCATGATCGGAGGACTTTGCCGTGAGCCTTTGGAAAGATAAGTACGTCATTGGGCTAACGGGCAATATTGCGGTAGGGAAAAGCCTGGTTCGGCAGATGCTTCAACATCTTGGAGCATACCCGGTGGACGCTGACGGATTGGCGCATCAGGTTATCCTGCCGGGAGCGCCCGGTTATTTGCCTACAGTTGAGATGTTCGGCAAGATCGTCCTCGATGAGAACGGGCATGTGAACCGTCAAACCCTCGGCGCGATCGTGTTCACCATCCCCGATGCATTAACGCGTCTGGAAGCGATTACGCATCCGGTCATCAACAATGCGATCATGACGCTTGTATCACGCGCGACACAACATGTGATCGTGATCGAAGCGATCAAATTGATCGAAAGTCCAAACCTTATGAAATCGGTGGATGCTGTCTGGGTTGTAGACGCATCACCCGAAGCACAGCTTAAGCGTTTGGTGGAACGGCGCAAGATGCCGCCCGAAGAAGCGCGCAAACGGATCGCTGTTCAAAATCCGCAAGCGGACAAGCTCCAAAAAGCGGCGGTTGTCATCCGCAACGATGGCAACCCGGAAGAAACATGGAAACAAGTTCAGCTTGCGTGGAATACGATTCCCGGCGTGCCGAAAGTCAAAACGACGGCGACGGAGACGGAAGGCATCAAGCCGCCCGCCGCGCCCCCTGTCGCAGCGATAACCCCGGCGACACAACCGAAAATGCCGCCTGTTGTCGTGCCGCCCGCAGCCGCCGCAGCACAGACTCCGACACCGACACCGACGCCGAACGCGCCTACGGCGCTCCCCGGCGCAGCCGCCGCACGCGCTCCACAGCCGATCACTGGCGGCACACAGACCAGTATTCCGGTGGTAAAACCTGCTCCGACTACCCCGCCCCCGCCGCTTACGCCCGTCTCGGTCAATGTGCGGCGCGGCAAACCCGGCGAAACGGATGCGATCGCCAAGTTCATCACCCGTGTGAGCGGTAAAGAAGTCGATCGCATGGATATTATGCTGGCGTTCGGGCAGAAAAGTTATCTGCTGGCAGTTGACGCGGCGGCGGCGATTATCGGCGTGGTGGGCTGGCAGGTTGAAAACTTGATCACCCGCGTGGATGAAATTTATCTTGAACCAGCGATCTCGAAAGATGCTGTGATCGGCGCATTGATCAGCGCGATTGAGGATCATTCGCGGGATTTGCAAAGCGAAGTCGCATTTATCGCGCTTCCGGCGACATCGGCGACGGCGGAAATTGTGACACCGTTTATCAAAGGCGGGTATCAACCGCTGAAGATGGATGATGTGAAATTCCCGGCATGGCGCGAAGCCGCCCGCGAATTGTTGAATACTGAGACGCGCCCGCTGATGAAACAACTCCGCGAACGCATCATGAAACCGATCTAGTGAGGAACGGAATGAGTAATTTGCAGCAGTTTCCGCCGATCCGATGGGCGATGGTGCATCCCCGGCTTGCGGCGTGGCTTGTCCTTTCGCTCGGCATGGTTATCCTGCTGGTGATTGAGGCGCAGAATATCGGCTTGACGCTGTTCAACTGGATTGCGCTGATCGCTGCGTGTATCGCGGTGGCGGGGGCGTGCGTGTGGATCATCAGTTGGGAAGAGGACGACGAGGACGACGCATCAACGCCTGTGGAGAGCGGCGCAGCAGAAACGCCCGCCAAACCGGAGCGCTAAACAATGCCCCGCCTTGATCAGCGGCTCGGATTTACCCGCTATGAAGCAGATGAGGCATACAAACGCGCGCTCGACGCCTTCAAAAAGCGGGATATGGATGCCGCGATTGACGGGATGAATGCCGCAATCGAGGCGCTGCCCAACAACAGCGAATATTACGCGGCGCGCGGGTTCATGTACTACGAAGATGGCGAACACAAAAAAGCCCACGCCGATTTTGACGAGTCGCTTAAGCGGTATCGTTATGAAATGCTGGCGCATTACGGGCTGGGAATGCTCGCTTATCGTGAGGCGACTCAAAAGGATGAGCCTGCCGCGTGGGATGTGGCGCTGCAACACTTTTTGACCGCGCATCGTGCCGATCCTGCACGCGCTGAAACCCTGTACTATCTCGCACTGGTGTACTACCACAAACGCGATTATCCGAACGCCGTTACCTATATGCTGCGCGCTCAAGAAGCCTTTGACGCGGCGGGGGATCGCCGTTCAAAATCGCACGCGGATAAATGGGTTAAAGAATTCACGCGCATGGTGAATAAAACCCGCGAACTGCTGACGGCGATACAGTCACCGCTTGAACTGTCGGCATAATCAGTCACCTATCT
>CALBRY010000080.1 GCA_937927665.1 uncultured Chloroflexota bacterium | reverse complement strand
CCGGCTTGTACTACTGGACACGCATGTACCTCGATACTGCCGATGTTTTCAGCGTCCAGATTGCCGTTGAAGATACGGATACGGGAATTCAGGCGTACAACAATATGGCGGGATGGGGTGCATGGACGACGGTGGGCACGCAGTTTGCGGAAATGCGCCGTCACACATGGCATCGCATGGTGGTTGATCTGCGCCCCTATATCGGCGAACGTATCCGCATTCGCTTCGTCCTAGAAACGGACAGCGGCGGCACACGCGCTGACGGTATCTATCTCGATGGTGTTCGCGTCAGCTATCGCGGAACAAATCTCGGTGTACCGTTCACAAACACGCAGTCCGCACTTTCTGCCAACTGGGTTTCCGAAGGGGTTTGGGGAGCGGGACAAGACTTCTTCTTCCTCGGCGGGTTGGCGGGCGGACTTCCGCCGGGTGTGTGGACTGAGTCGGTTTATGGAACGACTGATCTCTCCGGACCAACGCTGATTGCGCCGATCACTGTACCGGAAATCAACAAGTTCATGGGGGATGGCGCGCCATTCTCCGGCGGTCCTACAGACAATTTCAGTATGCGCTGGGAACGCACCATGACGTTGACTCCCGGCACATACACGTTCAGCGTGTTGGGCGATGATGGCTACCGCCTGTTTGTGGATGATGACACCGGAACAGACATCGGTTCGCCGTGCGTTTCGACAACGGGTTTCTGCATCATCGAGGACTGGACACCCCATGCCACGCAGATGATCACCCGCACGATCACGGTAAGCACTGCGCTGTCACATACATACACGCTGGAGTTCTTTGAAAACTCGGGCGCGGCGAACATTGCCATGAACGCGAGCACGAGCCAATTCTCGTTCACCGACAGCCCGAACCCGACAGGCGGATCGCAGGTGTATCCTGACTATGTGCGCAACTCGGTGACTTACGGCGACTCGGCACTAGTGTTGAACGGCTACATCAATACATCGGCTGTATCGGGTGTTCAGAGCCTATACTACCGCCGCATTTACTGGTTGGGCGCTGACATGGTGCTGTACACCGAAATTTCGGATGATGGCGGTTTCACATGGTCAACCGAAGACACGGTATGGGGCTATGAAGAACTGCTCCCGGTCGCTGGCGATGACTGGACAGCCGAGACAACACCGGATACATGGGATCTTGTCACGATAACCCTTCCTGAAGCTGAACGCGTGATGATACGCTTCCGTTTGGAAACGTTCTCGTCAACCGATCTCCGTGACGGGGTTTATATCTCGGATATTCGCGTCGAGTAAATCGCATACAGGTTCAAAGTAACGAAGAAAGCGCTCACCCGATGGTGGGCGCTTTTTCATTTTAAGAAAGCTCTCTATATCCGCGATCCGCACCGCCTGATAAACTTACACATCACAGTTTTTAATCTGATCCCGTATCCGCTTCGGCGGAAGGTTATCATTGTGACGCAAACTTCTAACCGTTCCGGGCTGCTCCTGACAATGGTCGGACCTGCCGGAGCAGGCAAGAACCAACTCATCAACGACATGATCGCCCGCTATGCGGGACGAGTCCCCCGCGTGCGGCAGTTTCCGACCGCTACCACTCGCCCGATGCGTGAGAACGAACAGGACGGGCGCGAACACCACTTCGTTTCCGTAGCACGCTTTCAGGAGATGATTCAGCAGGGTGATCTGCTGGAATGGCAGCTTGTTCACGGCAAAGGTGCGGATCGCTATTATGGGATGCCGCGCGCCACGCTAGAAGCAGGTCTAGATGCTGGCGAAATCCTGATGGCAGATATTGAGTACTTGGGGGCACAGCGCGCAAAAGCAGAATATCCCGATAATGTGATCGGTGTGTTCGTGATGCCGCCTTCGATTGGAGCGCTGATCGAGCGGATGCGAAACCGCGCGACCGAAGGCGAAATGGAAATCGGCAAGCGCCTTTTGCGCGTTCCTGCCGAACTCGATTATGCCGCCAAGTGCGATTATGTAATCCTGAACGACTCCTTTGTCGAAGCATCGTCTTTGCTTTACAGTATTGTCGATGCAGAAATTGCGCGGCGTGCGCGTGATCGCATTCTCGAGTCGGTACTGGTCAACCGCTTCACCTATACGGTGCGGGTGATCCCCGTCGTAGGACAAGAAGGCGCGTTTAACCCCGCCGCCCAACCTCCGTACCCCGAAATGGAACTGCCACCGAATACCCCGCCGTTTGATGCTGCGCTCAACTTGGCGCGACGCGCTATCGACCCGGAGGCAGATGCAAGCCGGTTAACTGCCGCACCCAAAGATCACGACGATTATCTCCCACCGCTGCGGCTCGATTACAGTGTGCAAGATAACGGACATGAGCGCGTTGCGTTCGTGTATCAGTACCGAATCCGTTTGTAGGCGGGTGAGTTAAGGGGAACGATCATGCAGGATGCGATGAAGACTGCACATCTAGCCCTAGGAGCGGTGCTTGCTGCGGATGGCATCCCGCTCCACTATGGGGATCAAGCTGGCGAATATGCGGCGGCGCTGTCGGCGGCGGTCTTGATGGAGCGTTCGCACGAGGGGCGCTTAACGCTAAACGGGCGCGATCGGCTGGCACTGCTTCAACGCATCTCTACGAACAATGTCGAAAGCCTCGCTGAAAACACGGGTGCGCCGACGATCTTTACCAACCCGAATGGGCGGATCATCGACCGCGTGACAGTTTTTAATCGTGGACAGTCCGCCCTGTTACTCAGCGAACCGGGGCGCGGCGGTGCAGTGCGTGATTACCTGAAGCGCAACATCTTCTTCAATGATGATGTACAGCTTGAAGAGTTAGCCGAAAGCCATCAACAGTTCAACCTGCATGGGGTGAATGCTGACCGCATCCTCAACAGAATGTTTCCATCTGATCATCCACTTGAACTCTGGCATAGCCGAACCGTCTCGGTGAATGCGATTGAGTTCGTGATCGGACGGGTGAAACCGCTCGCAGGCTCGCATTATGTCATAATCGTGCCAATATCAGGCGCGGAGCAAGTCTGGTCGGCGCTGATCAACAGTGGTAAACCGGACGGGCTGCGCGCGGCGGGATCGCTCACGTATAACGCGCTGCGAATACGTGCAGGGCGTCCCAGCGTTGGGCGAGAACTCAGCCTAGATTATATTCCGCTGGAAGTCGGGTTATGGGATGAGATCAGCTTTGCGAAAGGCTGTTATACCGGGCAGGAAATCATCGCCCGCATGGAAAGCCGCCAACGGCTGGCAAAAACGATCGTCGCGCTCGATCTTTCCGCGATGGTCGATGCGCCTGCCCCGCTCAAGCACGATGGGCGCGAGATCGGACGCTTGACGAGCAGCGTCACCGCACCGAACGGCGTGCGTTATGCAATTGGTGTGGTCAAGGTGGCGCTTTCACGTCCGGGAACGGTACTTGAGGTGGATACAGAAATCACCGCGACAGTCACAGCACGGTTGGGCGTGCAGCCCGATCATCTGGAGGACGAAAGCTAGCGCTGCCCCGGCGGCGCGCTATCGAAGAAAAGCGCCCACCACAATTCCCACGGCTCAGGGGTTGGCGGCGCGGTCTGCACATCATCGACGAGGGCGGGAACGGGAGTCGGTTCACTGTTGACGCCCGATGGCACAGGAACCATAAGGACTTCGCCTTCTTGAACCATTTTGCCGCTGTCACGCGCCCAGCGTTCGACATAAAGATCACTGCGAACATAATCGCGCTGTGCGATCAGCGCCGCTTGTTCAGCTTCAAGCGCGGCGATCTCATCCAGAATACGCTGATTCGTATCCAGAAGCGGCTGACTTTCGGTTATGCGGCTGCTAAAGTTGATCGCCAACAGCAGACCCAGACCCAGAATCATCGCGAACATCACCTGCGTGCTGCTGATGGTTCCGCTGATTCGTTTTTCGTTCCGCCGGGGTTTTGACGCCATTCCGCTGCCGCTCCGCTCACACTTACCACGCTCATGATACCGCAATGGGGGGAAAATAAAAACCCGACTGCATCTGCAATCGGGTTTTGTGCCGAAGGTGGGAGTCGAACCCACACTCCGTTTCCAGAACTACGCCCTGAACGTAGCGCGTCTGCCAATTCCGCCACTTCGGCATGAAGTATGGAAAAGTATATCAGAGGCAAAGCGCATGTCAAGAGACAAGTCGAGAGAGAATAGGCGTGTGATATAATGCCGTTCTGCTTCGTTCGGACAACTCGTGAGGTGTTACCGTTGCTTCCCCATTTTTTCACGCCGATCAAGCGCGCCGCGTGGGTGATCCTGCTGCTGGCGATCGCCGCGCTGCCGCTCGTCGCGCAGACTCCCGCATCCAACGTGACCGCAGAAGCCATGATTCAGGCGAACCTGCGTGCATGGACGGATACCAGTGCTGATCTGCTCGGAGAAATCCACGCCGGGACACGTTATCCCGTACTCGGACGGAGTGCGCTTTATCCGTGGCTGCTTCTGGGTGATCCTACGACGCAGCAGCCGATCGGATGGGCATTCCGCGATCTGCTCACCATTCACGGGGATGTGAATACTGTCCCGATCAACGAGTCACCTGTAACACCGGGCGCAGTGGTTCCCCTCTCAACACCGATTCCTAGCGGAACACTCGCCGCCACGGAAGCGCAAACCACACCAATTCCGCCCGTTACATCCAATGTGCGCGGCATCGTGCAGGGAGAAATCAACATCCGCTATGGTCCCGGCGTCGATTATCCGCGTCTCGGCGTTGCGGATGTGGGGGATGTGCTGGAAATCACCGGCTATCACACACTGCTGCCGTGGGTGCAGATTAACTACCCTCAGAGTCCTACGGGTACCGCATGGGTCAATGTGGATGTGATCACCATTGAAGGCGACCTCTACAGCTTGCCTGCAACCGGACAAACCAACTTCAATTTGCCCACCCTCACCCCGACTCCGGCACAGCTTGAAGACCCGATGGTTCTGGGTGCAACTCCGGTTCCACTCAGTGCAGAGTTTCAACAGTTGGGCGGCTCGTTGTGGTCGATGATGCTGGCGGCAGGATTTGATCCGGTCACCAATCGACTGGGCAGTTTTTTCGTGATGGACGCGCAAACGGGTGAAGCGATTACCTATGGCAGTGATATCGCGTTCAGCGGGATGAGCGTGAACAAAATCGCAATCCTTGCGGCACTGTATGATCACATGGTGAACCCGCCCGACGATCAAACGGCATTCACGCTTGGCAACGCGATGATTTGCAGCGAAAACGTCTCGACAAACCGCCTATTGAGTTTGCTCGGTGATGGCAATCCGTACACAGGTGCAGAGCGTGTGACGGCATTTCTGGATCGCGCCGGATTCCAGAATACGTTCATTTATACGCCGTATGCCAACGATCCGTATATCACACCACAAGCGCCGCTGAGCCGTGTCACAGATGTTGATCAAGTTTCCGCTGAACCGGATCCCTATAATCAGATGACCGTCAACGAAATGGGCGGTTTGCTTTACAACCTCTATCAGTGTTCCGCCAATGGCACAGGTGCGCTGACGGATATGGGGACATTTACACAGACGGAATGCCGCCAGATGGTTCATCTGATGAATGGCAACCGGATCGGATCTCTTATTGAAGCAGGGATTCCGGCGAATGTGCCGATTTCGCACAAGCACGGGTGGATCGATGATACACACGGTGATGCTGCGCTCGTACTCAGTCCCGGCGGGGCGTATGTATTCGTCGTGGTGCTGCACAATCCGGTCTGGTTGGAATTCAGCGAAAGTGAACTGCTGATCGCGCAGATGTCGCAGACAATCTACAACTATTTCAACCCGGATGCGCCGCTAGAAGAAATTCGATATGAGGATGTTCCTGCCACATGTGATGTGTTCGGCAGTCCGATCATCGAGGATATACAAGACCCTTTGTTCGGCGGATAAACATCCGCTGTTGAAAGGGTCTTATTGTGTAGGTTCGTCAGGGATCGGCGGCGCGATGACCATGCCGCGCTGAAAAGCGGCACGCTGCGCCATACGCGTCGTCACGCCGTTGATCCAATCGGTGAGATAAGCACTGACCTGTTCGAGCAGCGCGTGCGTTTTGACAGATACCGCGTCGGCGTGCCGTTCATTGACCAGATACAAACGGCGTGCATCGACGTCATCGGCAATTTGCATGAGCAGAGTCAGCGGTGGTGAATCCAACACAAGAAAAGGTTCAAGAAACGCCTCCATTGGGCGGGGCGTTCCTTCCGTTAAACAGCGTTCGAGTACCTGCATCGCTTCTAGGCGCGCATGCGCCAGCGGCTGACGGGGGTGCGGATAGGTTCCGCGCTCCAACCATGTCATGATTCAGCTTCCGTTGGACAGAGCCGGCGCAAATACTCCCATGTATAAATTCCGCTGTGATGCCCGTCGTCCCATGTCGGCTGAATTGCATAACTACCGATCCGGTCTAACGCGGTGATCTGGTAAGAACGCTTCGGAGTCAGGGTGAGAATGTTATCGGGATCATGCTCACGCCCCATATTCTCATGACCGCCCCGGCATTGAACACAAGGACATGCCTCGCGCAGATGACTCAGCGGATATTTGCAGACCGCACCATCGTTCCATGTGATCTCTAGATAGCCTTCGGTCTTGTTCAGGGTAATTCCGGTGGGGAGAATTCCGGTCGACATACAATCCTCGTTTGAGCGGTTAATTTGGATTCTAGCACAACCCGTTTGCCTGTTCGCTTAAGTCTTGCGTATGTGCAAACATTCATGTGCGATCAACGAATCGCCTACGCTTATGCCGTGGCACTGAGCCGTCGTTGATTCTGAGCATCGCTCTGATACAATCCAAGTTGGTCAATTTGTGACCCTGCGCCTTGCAGATGTGGAGAATTCGCGCTTATGCGTTTACGTTTGATGCTGTTTCTGGTTGGGATGATCCTGTTCGCGGCGGGCTGCCAAGCCGATCCGCCGACCGTGGTATACATCGTTCTTTCGCCCACCCCGGAGACTACCGGCACGACCACCGCGCCCGCGCCTATCACAACAACCGAAGAATCATCGGAAGTAACAACCACACCGCTGATCGCAGCGGCGACTGAAACACCGCCGCCGACCGATCCGCTTGTCACACCAACGCGTACATCGCTGCCGCCCGGTTTCCCAACGCCGACCAATATCCGGATTCAAGTGGCGGAACAGCTTTTTGAGAATGGTCGCATGTTCTGGCTGGAGCCGAACCGCGAAATCTGGGTGCTCATCGTCACCGGCGAGGGACGCGGCGCATGGACAGTCTATCAAGACACATGGACGGAAGGCGTTGACCCGGAAAGCGATGAGACGATTATCCCGCCGGATGGCATGCTCCAACCGGTGCGCGGATTCGGCACACTGTGGCGCACCGTTCCTAACCTACGGGAAGACCTCGGATGGGCTGTCTCGCAGGAGTTCGGCTATTTAAGCGATTATCAGTATGTCCCCGGCGGCACGCTGGACGGAGCAGGCGTTTACACGCCGGGACCCGGCTATCATGTCGTTTACAGCCTCTACGGCGAGCAGTTCCGCTTCAACGAAGTTGACAGCACATGGCAACTCGGCGGGGCGTGATCGCGTAATGTAGAGTAGAATTGAAGTGTTGGGGGCGTTCAAGACGAACGCCCTTTTCTTAGGCACTTCAGGGGATAGGTAGTGATGAGCAGCTTGCGCGCGTGGCAGTTGACCCCTTCGCACCCGCTGGCGTTGCAGATCGCGGCGGATGCTCGGCTGAGCAGTACAGATTACCCTGATGATCAGATATGGGAAATTACCCTCGGCGCGGTTGATCGACCAGCGCTCACCGCTCAGACGCAGTACGGCGGGCGACTGGGGCTGGCAAGCATTGTCCCGATGTGGTGGGTTGATGAGCGCACCGTTTACCAGTATCAAGCCTACAGCACCCCTCCTAGCCTGATCGCTTTCGCACCGGGTTACTGCGCGCTTCAGGCAAAAATCACGCCAGAACTCGCCTTACGCGCCGATTTTTGGATCGTCGATTCGCACACACTTACAGCGCGATACACGCTCAAGAACTCACGCACAGCGCCGATAGATGTCAAACTGGACTTGATCGCGTTTGTGGGCGCGGCAGGAAGTGAAGTTGGGATCAAGCGTGTGACGCGAGGACTCGACACGGGCGGACTCACCTTTGAGATAAACGGGCGCTCGAAACCGCTGATCGTCCTCGAAGGAGGAACGGTCATCCGCGAAGGAAACAGCACCAAGCTGTCGCATCAAGCCAAGCTCAAAACCGGCGGAAGCGCGACATTCCGATGGGTGCATGTGGGGCTGCCTTCGCTTGAAGAAGGCTTTGCGCGCGCGGATAAAGTCTTTGCGATGAACTGGACAACCTCGTATCGCAGGCTTGCCCAGCGTGCCGAGCTGATCCCGCAGGTCAAAACCGGGGACACCGATCTTGATGCGGCACTCGCATTCGGCTATCACCATCTTGTACAGGCATTCTTGAAACCCACCGCGAGTTTGCCCCATGCATCCTTTGTGGCGGCGCGTCATCCCGCGCACGGTGCATCTCGAAATGGATCAGGTGCGGATTATTCGCGGAGTTGGAGCGGACAACCGCCGACGCTTGCCTATTTGACCGCGCTTGCCGCCGCGCCGATCAATCCGCAGATGGCGAAAGGGATCCTCCAGAATTATCTCGCCGTACAAACGGAAGACGGCTGGATTGATGGGAAACCCGGTCTAGCCGGACAGCGCTCTAATCTGCTTTGTCTGCCGATTTTGGCGCGCACGGCATATGAAATCGCGCAAATCACAGGCGACAAGGAATTTCTGCGCGAGGTCTATCCGAAGTTGGCGCGATTCGTCAACCGGTGGCTGCGTCCTGATCTCGATACGGACGGAGACGGATTCCCGGAATGGCAGGGTGAAGCACAAACAGGATTTCCGTTTTTGCCGACATTTGCCGCCGGACTCCCTTACGGGCAGCATCTCGATATTCGCGCCGTCGAGTCGCCTGACCTAGCGGCGTACCTGCTTTCGGAGTTGATCGCGCTGCAAGCCATTGAGCAGCAAATCGGCGCGGAAAACCCGATCCCGAAGATCACTCCTGCGATTGAGCGAATGCGCGCCAACCTTGAATCGCTGTGGATCGGTGATCGATATGCCTACCGCGACCGCGATACAAATCGCACAGGCACAAGTGCTACCCTGCTCGACGGCGGGCGCGGTGACGAAGAACACCTCATCGCCCACCCATTCGATGCGCCGCAAGCAGTGATCGTGCAAATCGTCGGCGGTGTTTCTCCTGAGCCGCGTGTGACTCTGCATTTGTACGGGATCGATGCGGCAGGTAAACAAGTGCATGAACAGGCACAAACAGGTGATTTTTTGTGGTCAAGCGGGCGCGGCGCGTTCACCAGCAAAACGCGCTTCACACAACTTGATCGTGTGCGTGCCGATGGAATCAGCCGCGTCTATAAGCTGTACATTCGCACTGCCGATTTACAGCGGCGCGATGCTCCCGGACTGCTGCCGATCTGGTCACGCGGGATCAGCAAAGAACGCGCGGCGGAACTCGTCAAGTTGATCACCGATCCGGCGCATTTCTGGCTGCCGAATGGTATTTCGCTGATTTCTGCCAGCGATGCCGATTTTGACTCGGTGAAAACAGGCGAAGGCGGCGGAATCTGGACATATTGGGTGACGCTGATCGGTGAAGGACTGCTCGATCACGGCTATCACGCGGAAGCAGTCGCGCTGTTCAAGCGTGCGGCGGCGGCGCAGATCGCTGTACTCAAGACGGATAAATCATTCCGCGAGTTTTACCATACCAGCCAGCCCATCGGCTTAGGCGAAGCCGGACATCTTTCCGGGCTGATTCCGCTGCATCTCTTTCACCGATTGGTGAATATTTTCATTTTGTCGCCCGAACAGGTGCACACAGGCGGCGCATTCGCCTGGGGCGCGCCCGTTACCGTACAGGCGCACGGCGTCACCGTGAAGCGCACACAGGACAGCCTCACGATCGTCTTTCCGGATAACGTGACTGTTCAAGTGCCACCCGATGCGCCATTTGCCGCGATCACCAAGCCTCGCAGCCCATGAGGAGCGCTCGATCGTGACCATCTACTCCCCTCTTACGTTCTTGATGCAGCGCTCGGATGATGGAGTGCTGATTGCAGACCACGAATTGGTTATTCATACAGTCAATTCCGCCGCCGCCGCCATGCTCAATATGCCCGCCGCCAATTTGGTTGGCAAATCTGCGCCTCAGATATTCGCCAAGAATGCCGCACTGGTCGCGCTGTTTGACCGCAGCGGCGAAATTACCTTTGATGTGAAGCTGGCGAAACGACGGATTGCACAGGGATTTGGCGTCACGCTGGCGGATGGCGACCGGATCGTGATGCTCCACGATGTGACCGAACAGCGCGATCTCGATTCGCGCCGTGAAGCCTTAGTCACCACGATCTCGCATGATCTCCGTAATCCTCTCAGTGTGATTTACACCTATATCGATCTGGTGGCGACTTCCAACAATCTGAGCGATGAACAGCAAAGCCAATTGAATCAGGCACGCAGCGCAACGCTGCGACTTCATGAACTGCTTGAGGACTTGGTAGAATTGGCATGGGTGGAATCGGGGATGCCGCTGCGGTTCACCCCGGTGCGCTTCGGGGAACTTATCGACCGCGCAATCGAAGCGCTCACCACCAAAGCGCATGAACACGGGGTCGCGTTTGCAGTATCGATTCAACAGCCGATGCCCGCCGTAATGGGAGATCCTGATCGGCTTTATATCGCCGTGTATCAACTCCTCATCAACGCAATCCAGTACAGCGATGCAGGATCATTGATCGCTATTCACGCTTACGGAGATGATCGAGAATCCTCGCTTTCGATCGCGGATCGCGGGTTTGGGATTTCCCCGCAAGATCAAGAGGCGATCTTTGACCGCTTTTTTCGCTCGCGTGATCCCCGTGTTCAAGCGATACCGGGGGCGGGATTGGGATTAACGATGGGAAAACGCATTGTTCAACGGCATGGTGGGGCGATCAATGTCACCAGTACGCTGAACGTCGGCAGTACATTCACCA
This sequence comes from uncultured Chloroflexota bacterium, assembly GCA_937927665.1. Taxonomy (GTDB): domain Bacteria; phylum Chloroflexota; class Anaerolineae; order Aggregatilineales; family Phototrophicaceae; genus Flexifilum. The sequence goes on along the minus strand of CALBRY010000080.1, from coordinate 4,633 downwards.
TGACATTACCAGCAGTCGAGTCCTAAACAATGCGGCGCGTTAAAGTAACCTTACCGGGGACGATCACCAATCTAGGCACGGGACTCTACGCACTCGGGTTAGCAGTTGCCCTGCACACGACGATAGAGGTGAGCGAACGCACCGATTCCCTGCTCAATGTCGAAACAACGGGCGAGGATGCCGGACGTTATCCGCTCGGTATTCGGCATCCTGTCATCTTGGGGATGAGCCGCATCTTTCAACGGCTAGAGCGCTCCGTCGTCGGGATCAACGTGCGGATTGATAACCACATTCCGACCGCGCTCGGCTTGGGCGTAGAAACAGCTTTTTTTGTCGGTGGGATGATCGCCGCCAATAACCTGTTCGGCAGTCCGTTCAAGCGCGCCGAACTTCTGCAAATCGCCTCGAAAGTGACCGGACGCGCCGATCAAGCGGTCACCTCGATGGTAGGCGGCTTAACCTCTAGCACGTTGATCGGCAATAATGTGATCTATCGCAGTTTTACGCTCGCGCCGATGAAAGTCGTATTGGTGCTGCCTCAGCTTCCCGATTATGTCGAAAACACGCGCGGCGCTGTACCCGATGCGCCGCCGATGCGTGACGCGCTCCATAACCTGAGCCGTCTGCCGCTCTTGGTCGAAGCATTAAAAAGCGGCGATCTCGCGTTTGCGGGTAAAGTGATGGACGATCGTTTGTTTGCACCCTACCGCATCGCGCATATCCCCGGATATGAAGATGTGGTCGAAGTGGCGCAACTGAACGGTGCGGCATCCGTCAGCCTGTGCGGATCGGGTCCCACATTGTTAGCGCTTGCCGCCAATCATCACCAGAAAATCGCCGAAGCCATCACACACACATTTGAAGACGCCGGTGTTACCGCCAAGACATGGATCGTCCCGATTGATACACAAGGTATCGTCCTCTCTGTCGCACAAACCGGTTAAATCACACACCATCTGTTAAGAGGAAAACACTTCACTATGATGCGTTCACGTTCTCGCCGCGCCAAAACGAATCAGGAACAGGATGTTCCCGATATTCCGGTCAACTGGCGCTGGTTGATCGGCTACTTAAAGCCGTATCTCGGCAGGATGATCATCGCGCTTTTCGCCCTCATCCTCAGCGCGAGTTTCAGCTTGGTCTTTCCGGGTGTCGTGCAGCAGGTAGTCGATTCGGTGCTGGTCGCGGGCGATATTACCCTGCTCGATCAGGTGACAGCCTTTCTTTTGATCGTGTTCGCGGTGCAGGCGATCGCCAGCGCACTGCAAAGCTATCAGTTGGGGTTGATTGGCGAAAATGTCGTGATCAACATGCGAATGGATTTGTACCGCCATCTGCAAACCCTTTCGCTCGGCTATTTCACCAATAACCGCGTCGGCGATCTCATTTCGCGGCTGACAAACGATGTCACCGCGATCCGGGGTGCGCTCACGAGCAATATCACCGTGCTTCTTCAACAAACGTTCATCATGATCGGCGCGGTGGTCGTGATGGTGTTCCTCAACTGGCGGTTAACCCTGTTCATTCTCGCGCTGGTGCCGCTCATCGCGGCGTTGGGGTTCGGGTTCGGAATCCTGATGCGCCGAACGAGCACCCGCGTACAAGACGAAATCGCCACGTCCACAACCGTCGCAAACGAAGTCGTGAGCAGCATCCGCGAAGTGAAAAGTTTCGTCCGCGAACCGTATGAATTGGCGCGCTTCAGCGCTGCGGTCGATCGTTCGCTCAAAGCGGCGATTCGACTCGTTCGCCTGAACACCATTTTTTCGCCTATCGTCGCGTTTGCCGGATTCGGCGCACTCGGCATGATCTTATGGTTCGGCGGACGCGAAGCGCTCGAAGGTCGGTTGACAGGCGGCGAATTGATCGCCTTCTTGATCTACGGCTTGACCGTCGCGCAGAGCCTTATTTCGCTGATTTTTACGTTCACCGAATTTCAGAAGGCACTCGGCGCGACGAAACGTGTTTATGAAATTCTGCACACAAAACCCGATGTGACCGATCAACCCGGCGCGGTTGTGATCAAAAACGTCGAGGGACGCATCACCCTTCGTGATGTGACCTTTAGTTATGATCGGCGTCAGGATGTGCTGCACGACATCACATTGGAGATCGCCCCCGGCGAAATCGTCGCGCTCGTCGGTCCAAGCGGCGCGGGTAAGAGCACAATCTTCAATTTGATCCCGCGATTCTATGATCCAACCAGCGGCGTAGTGTTGATCGATGACACGGACGCGCGAACGGTCACACAGGCGAGTTTGCGCGAACAGATCGGGATTGTGCCGCAGGAGACGCTCCTGTTTGGCGATACCATCCGCGAAAATATCCGTTATGGTCGGCTTGAGGCGACACAGGAAGAAATCGAAGCGGCGGCGAAAGCAGCGAACGCGCACGATTTCATCATGGGACTATCCGACAAATACGAAACAACCGTCGGGGAGCGCGGCGTCAAATTGAGCGGCGGACAGCGGCAGCGTATTTCGATTGCGCGGGCGATCCTGAAGAATCCGCGTATCTTGCTGCTCGATGAAGCGACTTCCAGCCTTGACAGCGAAAGCGAACACGAGGTTCAAGAGGCGCTGGCGCGGTTGATGCAGAATCGAACGACGGTGATTATCGCGCACCGCTTGAGTACGATCCGCATCGCGCACCGGATCGCTGTGCTGGATAAGGGGCAGATCGTCGAATTGGGCAGTCACGAAGAACTGATGGCGAAAAATGGCTTGTATGCCAAGTTGTATTCGATGCAGTTCCGCGACGATGTGCTGACCACATTTACGGCTGAGTAGGGCAAACATCGAAGGCGAAAGTGAATGAGCTTGAACAATCAAACCGTGCTCGTGACCGGGGCGACGGGTTTTCTAGGCGGAAAATTGGCGCGGCGCTTGATCGATGACGGCGCGCATGTGCGGGCGATCACCCGCAACCCTGCACGCGGCGCGGCACTGGCAGAGATCGGCGTTGAAGTTGTCAAAGCGGATTTGACCGACTCGGGATCGCTTAAAGAGGCGGCGGAAGGATGCACGGTCGTCTTTCATGCCGCCGTCGATTACACCAGTCACGCGAATCAAGTGCGCGTCAACGTGGACGGCACACGCGCCCTCGCCGAAGCATCCAAACGGGCGAATGTTAAACGGATCGTGCATGTTAGCTCGATTTCGGCGTATGGCTACGGCGTGCGTGGTGAAGTCTGCGAAGATCACGCGCTGCAACCCACCGCACACCCGTATTCCATCACCAAAGCGGAGGGCGAAGCTGTCATCCGCAAAAGCGGGCTGGAATATGCGATCATTCGCCCCGGTATGATTTACGGAGCGGAGGCCGATATTTGGACGAACGGTATGTTCAAGCTGGCGAAGATGCGCCCAACCGTCTGGTTTGATGGCGGCGGTGGGAATGCGCCATTTATCCACGCGGATGATGTAATCGACCTGATGATCACGGCGGCGGAACATCCTAACGCGGCGAATCAAATCTTTCACTGCACTCCCGATCCATCTCCGACATGGCGCGAGGTGTTCACGTTGTATGCGCGTATGAATGGTCACGAATGGCAGCCGATTCCGGTCAAACCGCTGGCGCAGGTGATGGGCGGATTGATGACACTGTTCGCGCCGCGAATCAGCTTTGCGCGCGACCTACCGGACATGATCGGCTTGATGACCGGACCTGTAACCTATCACATGGATAAGGCACGTGATCTGCTCAACTGGGTGCCGAAAGTCGCGCTCGTTGACGGAATCACAGGCTGCGCGGAATCGCTCCGCAAAAACGGACTGCTGGTGTGAACGATTTCTTAGGCGTAATTCTGATTCTCATCCTCGCGGCAGTCACGATTGGGGCACTGATCTTTCTCGGTTGGTGGCTCTTAATCGCATCAGAGGGAGTGTATCTCGGTCGGCGCGTGGTGATCCTGCTGTATGACTGGTTCGCACCGCGCTACGACGGCGTAAAAGGCTTCCGCCGCGAGTATGAGCATCGCTTTCTGGCACAGCCGATCATGACGCAGATTGCGCCGAAAAAAGCGCCGCTCATGCTCGATGTAGCAACGGGTACGGGACGTCTGCCGCTGACGATGATCCATCATCCGCAGTTCACCGGACGGGTGATCGGGGTTGATCTCAGTTTGCCGATGCTGCGCCATGCCCTGCCGAAATTCGAAGCTGATCCGCGTGTGTTGTTCGCCCAATGTCCCGCGGAACGACTCCCGTTTGCGGAGTGTGTCTTTGATGTGGTGACATGCCTGGAAGCGATCGAGTTTGTGAGCGATCAGCGTGCGGCACTTGCGGAGATGTATCGCGTATTAAAACCGGGCGGCTTGATCGTGATCACGCACCGGATCAATACGCGCTGGATGCCGCGCAAAACCTATTCGCGGGATGACTTCGCGGAACTACTCCTCGACACCGGATTTGATGAGCTTCGCTTTAAGCCGTGGCAGGTCGATTATCAGCAGGTATGGGGAATCAAACCCGCTTAAAGCCGCCTTGCGTCCCCTTCGAAAAGCCCCTACAATGCCGCCATTCTGACGCACGAACGAACGCTACCAAGAAGGACAAGCACGCCTTGAAACTCCTGCCGCAGGAAATCGCCCGCTCTGTCGAGGCGGCGATCCGCGCCGCGCAAGCCGCCG
>CALBRY010000079.1 GCA_937927665.1 uncultured Chloroflexota bacterium | reverse complement strand
GATTCACCTCGTTGGCGACGATCAACTTGAATCGATAATCGCCAGCGGCGGTATTTGGCGGCACGGCGATATTCACCGTATAGGTTTGTGTTTCTTCCGGCGCGAAATCTCGTACGCCGGGGTCTGGTGCAGGCTGTCCGGTTGGCGGTGCGGGGGCGGGGGAAGCAGGTGCGATCGAATACCAATGCACCGATTCGGGTGGGGTGGCGACGAATCGCCCCACCCCACGAATACGGATTTTGGTCGTGTTCTTAACTGTGAAGGTCACCGTCCCCTGACGGGCTGCATCAAGAGAAACGGTGCTGGTCGAGGGTGTGACTGCAAATGGACCCGGCATGACAGCCTTCCTTTCACTGACGAACGGTTAACAGTTAAAGAAGTTGCGGCAGTCGGATGTGAGGAGCAGGGAGCCGCTGATCGCTCGCCCGTCTTCTTTGCTGCCGATCCAAACAAAGTAAGTCCCAATGCCGACCGGCGAAAAATTGATCCCGGGTTGGAATCCCTGTGCATCATCATTGCAATACACATTCCCATCCGGATCTAACATGATGAGGGTGGTATCCCCGTTTGTGCTCTGGAAAAAGAATGTCAAGTCATTCGAGGGTGTGTCATCGACAGCGACGGCGAAAATGGCAGGGCTGGAGATAAACCCGGCACACGCATTGCCGAACGAATCGACCCCAAATGCTTCGAAGTCCGCGACACTGGCGAAAGCAAACACTTGAATCGTCACCGGATCATCGCCGAGGAACAGATCATCGCCGATGTTTACCGTCCCGAAATGCGGGAATCCCGGCGTCAGTTGAAGGACATTCGGCGGCGGTGTGAATGTCGGCGTCGATGTGGGTGGAATATCCGGATCTCCGTCTCGTGTGAGCAGAATAATCACCAACGCGACAACCACCAGCGCGACCAGCGCCACCGGAATCACCCACATAGGGAATTTGGGCGGCGGCGGCGGGGGATCAGGCTTTTTGTTCAGCACAACCGATATGTCCGCGCTTTCGGTGAAGTTGTCATCAGGGTTGGTTTCATCGGCAACCACAAGGCGGAACGAATGGGTTGCGGGGATCGCGTCATTCGGCGCGGCGATCTTGATCAGATACGTTTCCGTTTCGCCAAGATCAAATAAACGCACCGTACCGGGGAGTTCCGGCGTATCGCTGGATTCCCCCGGCTGCATAATCGTCAACCATGACGCGACAGGCGATTCACTGGGGATCACCAACCGCGACGTGGCACGTATCCGCCGCGCCGTATCATTCTTCACTGTAAAGGCGGCGGTACCTTGACGCTTATCATCTTCGAGTACGATGAGGGTGGACGACGGCGTAATCGTGAATGGACCGGGCATGCGAGCTTATCCTCTCGTAAAAACGGAATGCAAGGTAACTCGGCGGCGGCGCAGTCAGCAGCGGTTTTCTGGAGCGACTAACAGTCAAAGATATTCTGGCAGTTGGAGGTCAAAATCAGCGTGCCGTTAACGGCTTGATCGGCTTGCTTGCTTCCGACCCAAATCCGATACTCTTGGATTCCAACGGCAATTTCAACAGCGGGTTGGACATCCTGCGCATCATCATTGCAAAACACATTTCCATTCGAGTCACGGATCGCCAGCGTCGTGTCTTGCGTTTCGCTCTGAAAGAAGAACGTCACGAACTGCGAAGGGCGTTCTTGGACGCGAATAAGAAATGTGGGCTGAACCGAAATGAAACCAGTACATGCATTCCCGAAGAAATCGACTCCGGTCAATTCGCGCTCTGCGTTCAGGATGCTGAACGACTGAACGTCGATTGGATCAGAGTTTAGGAATAGGGCATCGAACACCAGCGTTTCGCCGAATAACGGCGAAAGGTTTTCGAGTTGATCAGCCGGCAGCGTGGCGAGCGGCGGCTCTGTGTTCCGCGTCAGCAGAACGATGATGATGATCACCAGAACCAGAATCACCAGCGCCACCGGAATCACCCAGATCGGAAACTTGGGCGGCGGTGGGAGATCGGGCGGACGGTTCAGGACAACAGAAATATCAGCGCTTTCAGTGAAACTGTCATCCGGGTTCACTTCGTCAGCGATGACGAGGCGAAATGTGTGTGCGGCGGGGACAGCATCACTCGGCGCAGCGATCTTGACGACATAGGTTTCTGTTTCGCCGAGATCGAATGTTCTAACCGTGCCGGGGAGTTCCGGCGCTTCGTTGGGATCACCCGGTTTTAGGATCGTCAGCCATGTTTCGGCTGGCGATCCATTCGGTATGACCAAGCGCGCCGTTGCATTGATCCGCCGCGTGGTGTCGTTTTTCACCGTGAACGCGGCAGTACCTTGACGCCGATTATCTTCGAGTGTGATGAGGGTGGACGATGGCGTTATCGTGAATGGACCAGGCATGAGGGCTAAATCCTCTCATAGAAACGGTCGGTTATTCAGCGTCTGCGCAATCATCATTTCTATAAGAGTATAGCCCTTCCTTTGAATTCTGCTGCAAGCGGCTTATACGAATTTCACACGAAGGCGATGATAATGACGATGATCAACCCGATGATGGCGGGAATGGTGACGACTTCGCCAACTTCGGTGAACTTGGCGATCAGCCCCTTGTTCTTAAAATCCGGGCGGAATGTACCGCGTGCCGACCACAGACCCGCCCACGTCGTCAGGAGGATTGCCCAGATTCCGAAGGCGATAAATGCTTTGCCATTATTCGCCGTGTTGGTTGCGCCGACTACAATGGCGACAACCCCGATTACGTATGCGATGACATAGGTGATGATGTTGACAATTTCAGACATGTTTTTGCGCTTTCTGTACTATGACCACATCAGCAGTTTGGGACCAGATGCCGACGAATCGTGACTTTCCGCGATTTTTTCCGTCAAGGCGTATTCATGGCTGAAAACCCACTCATCGACCGCGCCCACCAGATGAATAAAGCTGCCGAACGCGCCGAGGCTCAAGCTGTGTCCTGATTCGTGTCCGATATGCGGCGCGGACGATTCGCGGTGAACAAACGAGAAGTTACCCATGTTGAAGGCGGTTTTGTAGATGTTGATATTCGCTATCCAACCGCCGCACACGAAGAATGATCCTGTCCCCCAGTCCACCTGAATCGTTTTTCCGGCAAGCGACGTCCCCGAATCCGACGGGATACCGAAGCGGAAGAATTTGACGCGGGTGATCAAGAAGATCAGATGACCGATCAAACTGAGCAGGACGAATGCCAATCCCAACCCGATGATCAACCATGACATCGGCATCAGCCAATTGAGCCAGCCGATTACGCCCTGATACACGCCCCAGCGCGAAACCGCGCCGATGCTGGCGATAAAATTGATCGCGCCGAGTACCACACCAACGACTAACCCGGCGGTTTCGCTGTTGAACAGATCGCCAACGATGAGCGTGAGCAAGAAACCGTTAAACGCGCTGTTGATCCCGATTAAAACTCCGCGTGTCAGCGCCGTAACAGGCTCTTCTTCAGAGACAACCTTTTTAGCCGTTACGGTGGCAACGATATAACAGATCAACGCGACTACACCCAGAATGAGCGCAATCACCCAGATTTCCGAAGTTAACAGACGGCACAGCCCCGCGATGAAGACCCCGACGAATGCCCCAAAAACAGCCCCCATTGTGTTGACACTCATTCTTTCATTTCCCCCTTGCTCGATGCACAGCCTACAACACGTTCACACGTAGGCTGATCACAACCTAGGTAGTTCTACTCATCCATTTGAATTGCTGCGGTCACGTAAGCGGGTTTTTCGAGCCGCACGATGCGCTCGATCAAACTCCGGAATTCTGCCGATTCTTTCGGGACATGGACGACGATATGAAACGGGATCACGCTGCCTTCCTCGTCTTCGACCTGTTCATCGATACGGTAGCCGTCGATCCCCGTCGCGGTTTCGAGAAAGGCGATCATGCCTTTTTGCGTGCCGCGCCACTTGGATAGATAAGCGGCGCGGGCGATCAATATCCGCAGTTGATCCAATCCGCCGGGAAATTCCGGAAGCTGCGAGACATCCTCGAAGCTTTCCGGGTTTTGTACCCAGAACGGATCAAGATCGACCCACCCCGCGAGATAATGCACGAATCGTTTTGGTGCTTGATACGGATCGAAAAATGCAGCGAGCGAATCAAGCACTTTTTCCGACGGTTCGAGCAGTATTTCCATCACGTCGAGCAGACCGCTCAACAGGCGGTTCGATTCTTGCTCAATCGTGAGGCGGAAAATCTCCGGTAGAAGCAGATCGATCTCAGAACGTTTCATCGTCTTCACTCATCACATCCAACGCGTGATCCCCAGAGACGAATAAGCGATGTGGGGGCAGCGTCACGCGATCGAAGTAGATCAAATTGGAGACTCGTAGATACTTCCAGCGCCCATAATCTGCGCCTTGATCTTGGCGGGCGCGGTAAATTCCCTGCCCGCGCACTTCTTGACTGCCGTTTTCAGCCAGTCCGCGCGCGCCGCCCATGATGTATCGCTTGTTGGGATCAGCGGCGACGGTATGAATCGGCAGGAACGGGCGATTACCCGTGCCGCGAATTGGCAGTCCGGCGCTTTCGTTGGGGGCAACTGTTGACCACGCGGGATCAGCCACATCGACTTTTAAGCGCATGATGCCGCCGCGATGAGTCCCGACGATGACGGTATCTTTATCGGGGAAGGCGATCGCGTAGCAGCTTCCCGCCGCCCATCCTTTCGAAAAAGCGCGCCAGCCTTCGCTGGGGTCTTCTTGTGGGCGCATAATCTCCCAGCGCCAGCATCCCTTGCCTTCTTCGTTGCCGGATGCGACAAATGCGCCTGCCCATAAGAATGTGCGCGGTCCGTCCTGCTGAATTTCCAGCACGCGGATATCTTCTTCTGCGAGGTTGGTACGCGTCTCGTCGTCGATGAGCGGACGAAATGCCCGCCCGCCATCGCTCGATAAGTAGACACCGCCCACTTGACCGAGCTTCTGCGCGGCGACGGCGATATTCACGTTTCCGCTCACATCCGTAGCGGCGACAACCGCATAAAAACCAAGCTGCGGGTGACGCGGTACAACACTGAGCGGCAGCGGACTCGGATTTTCACGCAAGACGGCAAGCTCATACAGCGCTTGATCAGTAGCGATGAGCAGGATCGGTTCTTTGTTGCGCGTCATCCATGCGATGCTCTCAATTTCGAGATTGCCGAACTCGGCAACTTTGTTCATCCATGTTTCGCCGCAGTCACGGCTGATATACACCCGCGATCCGGTTTCGGCGCGGGTTGCCAGCGCCACCAATCCGGCTTGTTCCGGGTGCGGTGAAACGCGCCATAACTGCTGCGGCACTTCCGCGAAATCTTCCGGCGGACGCCATGCTTCCCAACCATCACCGTTATCGAGCGTGCGGTACAGCGTATCACCGCTGCACGCATACCATGTATTCGGCTGCAAGTAGTCCGCCGCGATCGATCCGACCGAATTCGGGGCGTCGTTCACGCGCATGACGATATTTTCAACGTAGCGCACACCGGGTTCGGAGAGCGCGACATCATAAATATGCGAGGCGCGGAGCGACTGCCCGAACTGCCAACCGCGTGTATTGACTCCCGGCGTGGGCAGCGGGCAGATCGTTTTATACAGGCGTTCTTCAAGGCGTTTGCGGACTGCTTCCGGGTCTTCTTCCGGTCGCACTTTGATCGTCGCGCTCACATTGACGGTGACATAACGTGTCCACGCGGCTTCACAGATCGTCCCGACAGGCTTACGCTCTTGCAGCACATTTTGCACCTGCTCCAGCGCCAATGTCGTTTGATTCGCCAGCAGCGTATCGAGGCTGAGTCTGCCGTCTGCCCATTGTTCTTCGGCAATATCCGGCACGAGCAGCACATCGACCGCGCCGCGCCGTCCATAGCTCCATTCGGCTTCGGTGAGTGCCTTTGCGCGGGCGACTCCCGGTGTTTTGCGCGCCAATCCTTCAAAATCGCGCACGGTGACAGCGCGTTCAAGTGCGTGAAGCTCTCGCGGTCCACGAATACGCGCATTGGCGAGTGTTTCCGCGCTTCGTCCGCCCGTCGCCGATTCTGGGTTGGTCACTTCGACGCCGACGATCGGGTCTTTGAGTACCGTCAGCGTGTTCGCTGGGATATTGCCTTCAACGCCGCCGCCCGTGCGATACCATACGCGGATCGCGCGATCCGGCTGCGGCAGTTCAGCATCCCCCAGAATTTCCGGCGTTTCGGCGAGCATGCCCTGAAAATCGGTTAAGCGGGCGGCGGGCGCAAACTGAATCAAACCGGAGATGCGATCGACTTTGTAGACATAGCGGTCGTCGCCAAGTTCGCTGAAGTGTTCAACTTCGCGCCAGATGCGATAGGTTAAGCGATCGTGCTCGCGTTCGCGTAAGCGTTCGCGGGTTTCGTTCGCGCCCAGTTCGACGCCAACGACAAGATCGCGCCCATCGCCTGTGGGTGCGATAATCGGCGGGAATTTCACCTGCACGGTGAGTCCCGCTTCGCCGCGCCCAACGCCGACAAGTTCGCCATCAATCTGACGGGCATGTACGGCAGTGACTCGCCCTTGTGTTTCGTTGCCGCCAATACGCAGCACTTCATTGGTGACGAAGATCGGCGGTTCGCCCGCGCCGGTCGCTTTCGCCGTCACGCGGGTACCCGCCGGAATTTCGACGACGCGGCGCGCCATCTGCTGTGTTTTGGTAAACACAAGCTCGACATGGGCGGCGGCGGGCGGCTGTAAAGTGACTCCCAATAGATTGAGAAACGCGATATATGCCTTGTCGGGCAGCCGGTTCAAGCGAGCGATCATCGTTTCGGTTAGAAAAGCGTACAGCTCAAGCAGCACGATACCGGGATCGCTCGGAGAGATATCTGTCCATTCCGGCGTGGTCGCCCGCAAGCGTGCTTTCGCTTCTTCCACAAGCTGTGAAAAGGTGCGATCATCTAGTTTTGGCAGCGGCAGTGGCATCAGCCCTCATCCCCCGCAAGATTGATCGAAAAATCCAAAACGTTGATCTGCTGTGTCGCTTTCACTCGATAGCGCAGATGAATATCAAGCTGTGAAGCAAGATCGATATTCCTTCCGGCATCAATATCGAGTACCACGACCCGGGGTTCCCATAAATCAAGCGCGCGCTGCACATAATAAATCGCGAGTCCGGCGGTGGTTTCGTCGTTGGGTGCGAATAACAGCCGGTGCAGCAAACAGCCGTAATCCGGGCGCATCACGCGCTCACCAACCCGCGTAGAGAGCAGCAGCAGGATCGCTTGACGCACAGCCTCGTCGTCTTCGACCATTTCCACTCCACCGCGCAGATGCAGCCGCAAACCCGCCACGGGCGCGTCTTCACCCGGTCTAGGCAGAGAAGGATATTGGAAACGCCACGAACGATAGCGCGCCTTTGCCATGTGATTTACTCCGCTGCGTTAACCCAGTCTTGACCCGGTGTAACCACGAGATAATCGACACTCGGTAAGCCGTCCGTCAGTCCTTTGACCGTATCCAGACAGATCGGATGCCCGTTGATGGTGACGAAGCCCGAATACCCGGTGACATTCTTGATCGTTGACGTACACGGTTTTTGACCGGGGACGATGTTCGGACAGCCGTTGATCGTCCACGGCACAGGATCAGGCTCGACGAGGACGCTTCTACCCTCAATCGTTACCCACCCCTGACTTGGCGTGTTTTTTACCTTGCTCGTTGTCCGGTGAGCGCACGACAGAAATGCTTGATCGGTGAGAACTTTCATCGTTTAGCCTCTCTGAAAATCAATCGTGCTGCCCCGAACGATGACCTGTTTCCCCGGCGCTTCGAGCGTCAAATCTGCCGCCGCGTGCAGCCGCACATGATCCGGTGTGAGTTCGATATAACTGCCGCCGCTGTTTTCGATACGGATCGTCTCGTTCGTGTCGTCCAGTTTGATTTTCTGTCCGCCCGGCGTCAGCAGCGTGAACCGCTTCACCGAGTTGCTGTCGATTCCGGGATCGATTGAGCCGTTCATACCGAATAAACCGCCGAGGACGATTCCCTGTGCCGGATCATTGTTCATGAGCAGAACCAGCACCTCATCACCAACATCCGGCACGATGATCAAGCCCTTGCCTGAACCCGCGCCCAAGCTGAGGACGTGCATCCAATCGGTTTCAACATCGTTGTATGCGCTCAATGTGGCGCGCACACGTCCAAGCTGACCATCAATCGCACTCACGACTCCGAGTGTTGCGCCCGCGCTGTAGGATCGTTCGCGGCGCGGCGGCGGAAATGTCGAAACCTGTGTTGTATAAGAGGCGGTCGCGTTGATCGTGTGTGTTGCACTCGTGATCACGTATGTGCCGGAGAATCCATCCTCTACGCCGCCGATTTGCACTTTCGCGCCGGGGCGCAGCAATGGATCACCGTCCGCGATACCCCAGAATGCGACTTCCCGCGCGATCTGTCGATCCAATTCCGCTTGTGCCAGCGCCGCCGTGTGATCGCTGCTCTGGGCATGTTCGCCCACGAGCATACTTTCACCCGATCCGTTCACGCTGCCGGGATCAACCGTAAACCGGACATCGCGCCCGCTTCGTGCCGCGCTGGTTGTGCTCGTATACGCCTCAACCCGCAGCGGATTCCAGCCCGCCGCGTTCGTCGTGCGGAGCGCGGGATCGCCGTTGAGTTCAAACCGTGCTTCAAATAGGTTCTCACCCAATGTGAGCGTCCCCACATCGTCGATTCCTTCCAGCGAGAGCAGATGCAGCGTTTCTTCGCGGATCGTCAAATACGTGCCGCTCCGTTCGGCAAGATCGATCAGCAGATCAAAATCAGATTGGCGATGCTGGATCAAGAAGCTCCACAGCGGGCTTGAGTCGTGCGCGTCCACAGTCACACCCAGATCGCTGATCAGTTCACCCGCCAGATCGGCGAGCGTCAGTTCGACATGGGCGCGGACGGATTGACGTTTCCTCAGCGCATGGAGCGCATCATAGGCGCGCACCAGTGTTTCACGCTGATTGTTCGCCCGGTAAACCCGCTCAACCGCCGTGATTTGACCGTTAAACAGCGGTGTGTACATGCCTTCGACAGTGACGGTGAGCGACTGCCCCGGCTGGAACTGCCGCGTCGGAACCAATGACGCCAGCAGATCGCTAAAGACGAGTTCACACAACGACGGCAGCGAAAGCCGCTGCTGAACGAGAACACCCGTCAGAATGCCGGTATCCAACATAAACGGCGCGCCGTCCAATTCGATACGAACGCGGGCAAGTGTCGAGATCGGTTTCATAGCTGCTCTCGTAACGGTGAGAAAAGCGGAAGCCGTAGAATGCTCGAAAACGAAATGCGCGCACTTTCAGCGCCTGTTTCAACCATGTTCAACAACTGCTCAACAACGCTTGGCGCGGGTGGGATGTTCAGGATCAAGCCCGGTGTCAGCGTGTACGGCGTATCTAATCCGTTAAACGATGCCAGAAGCCGCCAAAACGCCGCATCTCCGTAATACCGGAACGCGATCGAATCCAGCCGATCCCCTTCGACCACCGGGTGATAGCGGATATTTTCCTCCGCCAGTTCGGTTTCAAGGTCGATTTCTTCCAACGGGACGGCGACTGCCGCCGCTGGTGCTTCAGGAATCGGCGCATTAAGTTCGCGCACGCGGAGCAACCGCATTTTGAGCCATGACCGCCGGGGCGAACCTTCTGGCGTAAAATCGTCCAAATGCTCGGAGATCGATGCGATCACCCCCGGAATATTCCAGCGGCGACCCCAGATCAACCGCACCAGCGGCGGCACACGATACGCATCCGTGCCGACGGTGTTTTCCGATAAATTCCATAACGGTCCGGTGAGATCGCGCACATCTTCCGTCGTCACGGTCGATCCGCTGAGGGTGACATCAAACAGCAGGTCAAGCTCAAGCTCGGTGCGACCGCCGCCCGTGAACAAAAGCGGATCATCCGAAAGCTGCGCGCCGCTCAACAAGCTGGCGCTCGAATGACGCACGCGAATCCCCGATGACCGCCGCAGTACCAGCGTTTCGGGATTCAACAGGCAGGTGAGCATTTCGTTGGTTTGCTCGACCAGAAACGCTACTCGCTCCATGAATCGCCTCGCTGTTCCCGGTTGATCCGCTCACGATGCTGCTGATCCGCGTCTTTCACGCCTGTGTCCTCATCTTCCGTATCCAGCAGGGATGCCCAACGGTTATCCGTCTGCTCTACGCTGAACGGTTCGGGCGTTGATTGTGTGATCAACATATTGATCCGGTCGCGTGTTTCGGGCGGCGTCGGCGTATGCGTCCGCATCTCCGGATTTTCGTTCATCGTCGGCGTATGCTGCTGAACCGTCGAACCCTCCGCCGCCGCTGGATGCGATTCCGCAGCGCGCGGCGGTGAATCGACACGCGGCACAGTTGTTTCACGCACGATCAGCGGAATGTGCCGGGGATTGCTTGATCTCACCCGGTTAATAGGCGCTGGCGTGGGCGGCTGTGACGTAATCTGCCGGATCGGCGGCTCTTCCGAAATAACGGCGCGGCTGATCGAACGAATGCCTTTTGCGTCATTCGCGGCGGGCTTGGTGATGATGTTTCGGGTGCGGAGTGGGTTGGGCGTTGGTGCGGGTGTGGTGGATGACTGAGTAAGCGGCGGCGTGGAGTCGATGTGCGGCGCTGTGCGTTTTCGATGGGCTTCCCGCAGTCGAAATCTTGGTGCGGACTTCACCATACGCAGCCCATGAACGGGCGGCGGTCGGTCGCTATCCCGGCGCTGCTGTTCGCCTATAGGTTCGCCTCGTGTGTCGATCTGCTCCACATGCGCGGATTTCAGCACCGAACGAACATAGCGCTGATCCACCTGTTTGAGCAGATGCGGCGCACCCTTGGCGACCTTCACCACCCAATCGGCAGGCGGGAGCGGTTTCGCCTGTTTCAGCCAATCAGGAGGCACAGCATCATCGTATTCGTCTCGTAATGGCAGCGAAACCCGCGCAAGCTGATTCCGGGCATTGCCCAACATGCGCTCAAGCAGCCTCACGATGAATTGAAGGAGTCGCGCTCTGATTGTCCGCACGCGCATTATCCTCGTGTCAAGCGCTCATACACCAATGTAATGCTTTCGATGGCGATTTCCGGGCTGAGCGCATCCAGTTTCGCACCGTGCCACGCCGCAACCCACGCTTGATCCAGATTCCATTTCGGCGCGTCCGGCGCATCGTTGCCATCGCTGTTGGTCATCACAATCGAGACGTTGCGGCGTTCGATCCTGCCTTCTACGCCGAGCATCATCCAGTTGAAAATATCGCGCGAGGCGGTCAACCCGTAGTACAGCGTGATCGGCGAATAGCGCACCTGCCCCGGTATTGCACGGATCACCTGACGATTGCCCGCTTCCCGGTAGTTGATCACATCAATGTTGATGCCAACATCGGTGCAAGCAGTAAAGTACGCCTGTGTTTGTTCGCCAATCACAAGCCGCCAGTTATAAGAACGATACGGATCGAGCGGGCGTCCAGTCTCAGGCATTATTCTGCTCCTTCTTCCACAGCTTCATTTCCGGCATACTGGCTGATACGGAAGACGACAAACTCAGCGGGCTTGACCGGAGCCATGCCGATCACTGTGGTGACGATTCCCGCGTCGATGTTTTCTTGCGGATTGGTTTCTTCATCACATTTGACGAAAAACGCCTGTTGGGGTGTGCCGCCTTGCAGTGCGCCATCGCGCCAGATACGGAGCAGGAACGCGGTCACGTCGCGGCGGATCAAATCCCACAGCGGGCGATCGTTCGGCTCAAAAATCACCCAGCGCAGACTTTCCGCGATCGATTCTTCCACCATGCTGAACAACCGCCGCACATTGAGATAGCGGTATTCGTTGGCGGCGGGCGCGACCGTACGCGCACCCATCACGCGGACACCTTCGCCAGAATAGAAGCGGATCGCATTGACACCGGCACTGTTGAGGATGCCGTGTTCATCGCGGGAAATCCGCCGCTGAGGACGGAGCGCGCCGCGAATGATCTCATTAGCAGGGGCTTTGTGGACACCGCGTGTCGCATCGGTGCGCGCCCAAATGCCCGCGATATGACCGGAAGGCGGCGTGAAAATCTTCTCGCGCGAATACGAATCGACAACTTCGATCCACGGGTAATAGACCGCACCAAAGCCGTTATCCGAATTGCGCGGGCGGAACCCTGCTTCTTCGTCGGTGGGATCACCCGTTGAGACACGGGTCAACTTGTTCACATCGGTGATGCCTTCGGGGACATCGATGATGCAGACACGATCCTTCAGGTTTTCGCAGTGGGTGAGCAGCGCATCGGCGGCGGCGGCTCCGGTAATACCGGGTGCGACGACGATCGCGATCTCATCAATGCGCCCCAATGCGTCTAACCCTGCCACGAGATCGGCTTCGCTGGCGATGTTGCAGACATAGCACATCGAACCGCCGTTCTCGAAAAATCCGTTGATCGCCCGTGAAAGAACATTCCCGGAGGCGGGGCGTCCGTTGGTGCGCCCAACCTGCGCGTAAATATCATTGAACTGCGAACGATTGGTGATTGCGACGGCTTCTCCAACCCGCTCACGCGGATCGGGGGCGACCCCGACAAACCCAGCGATGCTCGTACCGACCGCTTGGATCGGACGTGCGCCGACAGGCACCTCTTCGATATAGAGATCAGGCGCTTGATAATTGCTTACCGGCATGAAACATCTCCTTATCTAGTCGTCAAACTCAACACGAACAATGACAGGGTCTGCTTCCGTACCGGGACGATTGATGCTGTGTTCGATCAACTTTCCCTTAGCACGAATGAGCAGAGTTCGTTTGCGCGCGCCAGCAGGGATCGTTGTAAACAGAAATGCGCCTTTGCGGTTAGTACGCTGAACCAACTGTAGATCGGGAAGCTCCACCAGTGCTCCGTGAAGAGGGATGTCATCCGGTCCTAACAACAGACCATGCAAACTGGTGACTTGTACGCTGCGTAGTTCCAGCGGTTTGGTGACGAGCTTGGTTACACGCTCCGGACGATCGCGGCGGAGCGGCACTTTCAGGATAAAGGCTGGTTGAGGGATTTGCTGGAATGCCGTCCACGCTTCAAGCGGGAAGGGATCGAGATTGACCTCGAAATCCGGGTCTTCAATTGCCGCGAACATGAGATCGCCAAGGAGGCGATGCGCGCGGAACGGATCATCATCCTGCACACTAAGAAGATAGTGCAGCATGATGGTACTGGGTGTTGGCGAGTTACGCGGACTTTCGTGCGTCGTCATCACGCGCACCACCTGAATCAGATACAAACTAACAAGTCCCTGATCCCGGCCCGGTGGTGCTAACGTGATTTTGGTTTCTTCAATCGATCCGGCGTTACTGACCCATGCTTTTAGCTCGCGGTCAACCTGATCAATCATCTGCTTGCCCAAATATGCTTTAGGATGCAGTTAAGATGATCCTAGTTTAGTGCGACATAACGTAAATTGTCAACCAAGCTCAAGCGCTAACAGGGTATTACCAATTAGCCGAAAAGCCTATTTTTAGGGAGCCAATGATCCTGCAATAGGAGAATTTACTTACTTTTTTTGTTACAATCGCACAGGTTTTCCCGTGCGAATCGAGTCGTATGCCGCCATTACGACCGCGACAGCGCGCAGCCCATCAATACCGCTTGCACCGCGTGATTCTTCACCGCGAAGCGCCGCCGCGAAGTCTTCGAGCATGGCGCGGTCGGCATTACTTCCCCATCCGCTGAATGCCGCACGCCCCGCCGAATGCCGGTAAACCGTTAAGTTCTGCTGAAAAGCATTCATTGTCGCCAGCCCGCCTGAGCCGATAACATCCATCGCCAGCCCGCCCCATGTCGGGTAATACGGCGGCTTGCTCCATGAACAATCGATCGTGGCGATCGTGCCATCTGCCAGCTTAAGCGAAACAATGCCGCCTGTCTCCACATCGGGCGCGACATCGGCATACAAAATATGATTTGCTTCGGCGTAGACCTCCACCGGTTCGGTGTTCAGCATCCAGCGGAACATATCCGCAAGATGCACCGTATGATCGGCAACCGCGCCGCCGCCCGCCAGCACCGGATTGACAAACCATGCGCGGTGATGATGCGGACACTCGCCTTGATTCGTGCCGTTGATGGCGTAAACCGTTCCCAAGCCGCCGCGCGTGATCAAGTTGTGGATCTCCATCGCAGGGGCGTTAAAGCGCATCGGAAATGCAGTTTTGAGGACAACACCCGCTTGATCGCACACCTGTACGGCGCGTTCGGCATCGGTGATCGTGGTCGCAAGCGGTTTTTCGCACAGGATTCCCACCCGTGCTGCCGCCGCCAATTCGATCAAGGGGAGATGGCGCGAATTTTCCGAGCAGATCACCACGCCATCGATATTATCCGCCAGCAGCGCTTGATAAGTCGGGTAAAAGTGCGTTTGATGCTGCCGCGCGAACGCTTCACCCCGTGTTTGATCTTCATCCGCAAAGCCGACAAATTCGACGCCGGGAAGGTCACGCAGCGCGCCGACATAGCCGTCCGCGTGGAGATGTGCCACGCTCAAGAGTCCCATACGAAGCATTACGACACCCTTCCAAGACAATCAACAAACGAAATACTTTTAGACCGCAGTCGTTACAGCGTCACCGGGCGACCGGTTTCCGCGCTTTCGATGGCGGCAAGCGCGATCCGCACTGCCTCTAATCCATCGCGCGCAGTCACGCGCGGCGTGGCGTCTGTCGTCAGCACATCGTAAAAATGGCGAATTTGCACCATATACGGATCATCTTCCGGCAGGAGCGGACTGCCCGGTACGGCAATATCCGGCGAATCGCCAGCCGCCTTCTGATGAAGGAAAATATTCACCGGATTGGGGCGGCTTACCGGATGTTCGATCAAGCCGTGACTTCCGGCGATCTCCAACGCGGTGCGGAACATCGGTTTCGGATATGCCCATCCACCCTCGACATGCGAGAGCGCGCCGTTTGCATGTCGCAGCGTGACCAGCGCGTAATCGCCGCTGTTATCGCGTCCGCCTGTGTGACGCGCAAATACCCGCGTGACATCACCGCCGATCCAACGCGCATAATCGAAGTCGTGGATCATCAAGTCGAGCATCATCCCGCCGCTGAGGGCGAAATTATGAAACCAGCTTTCCGGCTTATCGGCTTGCGGCTTAAAACTGCACCGTGTCAAGCGGATGACTGCCGGATCGCCAATCTCACCACGCTCGACAATACCTTTCGCTGCGGCATATTCGGGAAAAAAGCGCACGACATGACCGACAAGCAGCTTAACACCTGTTTCCTCGCATACGCTGACCATCTCGGCAGCATCTTGAACTGTGCGCGCCAGCGGTTTTTCACAGACGATATTTTTCCCCGCCCGCGCCGCCGCGATCACCTGATCGTGATGGAGGTGGGTCGGTGAACACACATCGATCACATCGCTCGTCGCAATCAGCGCTTCGAGCGAACTCAACAGCGTGAGTTCATAGCGCTGTGCCAGCGGAAGCGCGGTTGTTTCATCGAGCGAATAACACGCCGTCAATTCGACGGGCAGCCCTAATTCTGTCAGACGTGCCCAGCCCGCCGCGTGGACTCCGCCCATAAACCCACTGCCAATTAAGCCGATTTTCAGCGTCAAAATTTCACCGCCCCACTGGTCAGCCCGCGAAT
>CALBRY010000078.1 GCA_937927665.1 uncultured Chloroflexota bacterium | reverse complement strand
TCCAACCCCTCCGCACACCGCTGGAATCTGCCAGCGCAGGTGAGCGCTGCCGCTCGCCGCGCGGCGGCAGTGCGAGGAAAACAGTGTGTGAGCAAATATCAACTTCATAAGCTATACTCGTTCTCAATAAGTCATCCTTATGCCGAGACGAGTCGATGTCCCAACTGAGTGCCACCCACATCAGCAGCATCGTTACGCTTGTCGAGCCGTTCTGCCGCACCGAGAACGAGCGCCGCGCCCTTATTGATACTGTTTTTGCAGGAACCTCCAGCCAACCGGACATTGACATCAGCGGCGCGCCGCTGGAGTTCACCCGCCGCTTGATCTTCCGCCTGCGCGACTTCGGCGAGATCGAACCCGGCAAGCCCGCGTTATGGGCGCTGCTGGAGACGATCCGTGTACAGGTAGGTATCGATAAACAGACGCAAATTGACGCACTCCGCGCCGCCATCGTTGCCGCGGCTGTTCCCACTGCCGAATACGTCGTCATCGCTGAGGGCGGCAAACGGCTCTTTATCTCCTACGCTCGCGCCGATTTCACGCTGGTTGAGCGGTTGCGCGCCGACTTGCAGGCAGCGGGTTTCAACCTGTGGATTGATCGAAAAGGCTTAAAGGTCGGGCAGTCAAATTGGCAGCGCGAGATTCGCAAGGCGCTGACCAACGCCGACGCGGTGATTTACGTCGGATCACCCACCGCCGCCGACTCCGATCATGTCGGGGCGGAAATTGTGATCTCCAAAGAAAAGCACAAGCCGATCTACTGCGTGTGGGCGGACGGCACACTGTGGAGTGATGCCGCGCAAATCGGGCTGGTAATGGCGCAGTACGCCGATCTGCGCGCGGGGGCTTACGCCGCCGGGTTTGCCGAGTTAGTCGACTCACTGCGCGACGAAGGCACGAACACGCCGCACTTAGCCCTCGTCACGTCAGAAGCGCCACCGCCTGATTTCACGCCGATCAACCCGTACAAGGGGCTACGCGCCTTCCAAGTCGCCGACCGTGACCGCTTCTTCGGGCGGGCGGCATTTGTCGAGACGCTTCTAGCACATCTGCGCGCTGATCCGCGCTTTCTAGCGGTGATCGGCGCATCGGGCAGCGGCAAATCGAGCGTGATCATGGCGGGGCTGCTCCCGCGCTTGAGCGATGGTGACGCGATCCCCGGCAGCGCGGACTGGCGTATTTTGGAGCCGTTCAAGCCGGGGAAACAGCCGCTTGAAGCGCTGACCGATCAACTGGGGCGGCATCTGCCGCAGCTTTTGCCGAGTGACATCCGCCGCGAACTCGATGACGAATCGGCGCGCGGACTGCTCCGGCTGGCGCGTCGGATTACGTCCACGCGCCTTATCCTCTACATTGATCAATTTGAAGAATTGTTCACGCTCACCGAAAACGACGCGGAACGCCGCCAGTTCATCGACCTGATCACGACGGCGGCGAATGAACCGGACAGCCCGATCACGATTCTGCTCACACTGCGCGCCGATTTTTATGATCGTCCGCTGGCATACGCTGAACTGGGGACGCTCGTCACCCGCGCCGCGGTACCGATCCTGCCGATGACCGTGACCGAATTGTTCGCCGCCGTGCGCGAACCCGCCGCACTCGCCAGCGCCCGCCTTACATTTGACGACGGCTTAGTCGAGGAACTCGTATTTGCGGTCAACGACGAGGCTGGCGCGCTGCCGCTCCTCCAGTTCACACTGGATTTGCTCTTTGAACACCGCGAGGGGATGCGCCTGACATGGGACGCTTACAACGCGCTCGGCGGGATGCGCGGCGCGCTGGCGAACTACGCTGAGTCGGTGTACCAATCGCTCAGCGACGAGGGCAGACGGATGGCGCGGGTGTTGTTCCTCCGCTTGATCGAACCGGGCGCAACCGAGCAGGACACCACACGCCGCCGCGCCGCGCAAAGCGAACTCGCTTACGCCGATACTGCGCAGACCGCGCTCATGCAGTCTGTCGCCAAAACGTTTGTCGATGCCCGCCTGCTGACTCAAGACCATTCCGGCGATACCGAAACGATTGAGGTCAGCCACGAGGCACTGATCCGCGAGTGGGAGCGACTGCGCGGTTGGCTGCATGACTCGCGCGAAGATGTGATGTTGATGAAGCGCATCGCGTCCGATGCGGACGAATGGGCGCGGGCGGAACGCGATGACGCGCTCGTGTACGAAGGTCGCCGCCTTGCCGATGCGAGTCGATGGGCGGAACGCGGACAGCCGAACGCGACCGAAGCCGCCTTCATCGCGGCGGGGGCGGCGAAAGCCGAACACTTGCAGGGTGAAGAACGGGAACGCCAAGCCGAACGTCTGCGCCTTGCCGAGGACAAAGCCGCCGCCGAAGAACGCGCCCGTATCGCGGAAAAAGCACGTGCGAATCGCGCATGGCGTGCGGCAATTCTAGGAGTCATGCTCGTTGGCATTGCAGCATGTTCTTTCTTCACAATTGTCTCTGCAATGTTGGGACAAGAAGGTGCGAATGCAGCATTGACTGTCACCGCACTTTACGGAGAATCCACCACGCTCGAATACGGCGCGACGTTCTCCGCGCTAGAAATTAACCGTTTCTCGACTCTCAATGCGGGAAACGTGGTCGTACCACTGCGCACGCAGACTCCCGGCACCTTTGAGCCGACGCTCACGCAGGTCGCCGCGCTGAATGCGCGCATGCCCGCACCGCCCATCGAAGTCGCAGGCATTCCGCTGGTCGAAGTCCCGGCAGGGTGCTTCTTTATGGGCAGCACGTTGTACACCGACACGCAGCCGATTGAGCCGCAGTGCTTTGACCCGCCGTTCTGGATCGGGCTGACCGAGATCACGAACGCGCAGTACGCCGCCTTCATCGAGGCGGGCGGCTACGAGGATAGGGCTTACTGGACGGAGGATGGGTGGACATGGCGGACGGGTGAGGATGTTACACAGCCTGAATACTGGGCGGACAGTACCTACAACCAACCGGAGCAGCCCATCGTCGGCGTGTCGTGGTATGAAGCGGTTGCGTATACGAATTGGCTGACAGAGGTGTACCAAAACCTCTCCCCCGTCGCTGGCGCGACTCCCTCTCTCCACAACGTGGAGAGGGGGTTGGGGGGTGAGGTTATCTTCCGCCTGCCGACCGAAGCCGAATGGGAATACGCCGCGCGGGGTCCCAACAGCCGCGTCTACCCGTGGGGGAACGAGTGGAACGGGGACAATGCAGTCACGTTTGAATCGGGCGCAAATGCCCCCGCTGTAGTCGGCAGCCGACCGGGGGGCGCGTCATGGGTGGGCACGCTGGATACGGGCGGCAATGTGTGGGAGTGGGTGAGCAGTCGTTACGCGGCTTACCCATATGCTGAGGATGAGCGCGAAGTCTTAAATGGCACGGATACTCGTGTACTGCGCGGCGGTTCGTGGATTAGCGATCAAGGCTTCGCGCGCGCTGTGTACCGCGTCGGCGGCGTAGGTCCGCTCGACCGTAGCGGCGATCTCGGTTTTCGGGTGGTGTTGGGTGCGCCCTCTACCTGATCTTTGCCCTTTGCTTTTAACCCTCGCCGCGCAACGGATCAAATTTCTCGGGGTGGGGCGTATCAAGGTATTTCTGTCATCGGGGGCGGAACCCGCATGTCCGCCCGCCGTCAGTCGCCCGTATTGAGGATCACACACGCATGAAAGACTTGATCGACCGGCTGCTGCCGCATATGAACGACAGCGGCGACCGTCGTGCGCTGGCAAGAAGGGCAGGATGGGGGGGCGGGGAACCGGTGATTGAGTACCGCTTCAGTTTTCTTGAAGAGGATGACATCGGGGAGAACGTCGGCGGCATTGAGAAGTGGTGGATCGAGGACGGGGACACGCTGGCAATCGGTGAATTTCACGTTTTCGGTGAGTATGTCGATGAGGCGGAGTTCAAGCAGGATGTGCAGCGCATTCTCGCGGAAGCGAAGCAGCACGCAGAGGAAGAAAACCTAGATGCGTTCCTAGCGGTGATCGATATCGTCAAAAATCGCATTTACGACATGGACGAAGACGACGAATCGGTCTTCTACGCGGGAGCGGGAACACTGGCATCCCCACCCGGTTGATCTTGCGACCGATTTCGCGCAGGCGGTCGGTATCCCTCCGCATCTCGCCGACCAAGTCCACGCGATTATGCTCGGCGACCGGATAGAAGACGTCATCGAATTGGGCAGCATGTGGGATGTGC
>CALBRY010000077.1 GCA_937927665.1 uncultured Chloroflexota bacterium | reverse complement strand
ACCCCAGTATCGCTTATGGATACCTGTACTTCGGTATCGGTTCGGTGCGCCATAATACGGATTTCACCTGTTTCAGTGAATTTGCAGGCGTTTGAGAGGATGTTCAACAGGATTTGTTGTACACGATGTTTGTCTGCTGCAATAAGCGGTAGCTTATCGACTACATCAACGGTTGTTTTGACTGGTTTGTCTCCCAGAAGTGTTTCTGTCGTCTCAGCAGCGCTGTTGATAATGTCCTGTAGATCGACGTTGGGTTCAACGTATAGTTTGAGCGATCCAGACTCGATTTTTGACATATCTAGTACATCGTTAATCAGCACTAGCAAACCCTCGCCGCTTCTCATAACCAACCCCAAAACTTCAGTCTGACGGGGCGAGATTTCTCCCAAAAGCCCACGTTTCATAAAGGAGGTGAGATTGATGATGGCATTGAGCGGTGTACGTAATTCATGCGATGTGCTGGCAAGAAATGCCGACTTTGCCGCGTCGGACTGTTCTGCGCGTAGACGCGCTTCTTGTACTTCTTCAAACAATTTTGCATTACGAATTGCCACTGCAATCTTGTTTGCGAGCGAAAGAAAGATATCGGTGTCGGCGTGGGTGAAGCGATTGATGGTTTGAGCTTGCAGGTCTAGGACGCCCATCAGATGACCACCAAAAATGATCGGGAAAGCAGCTTCTGATCGAGTATTCGGCAGAAGCGGGTTGGGGAGATGTAATTCGTTTTCCAAAACGTTGTTTCGGACAATAGGTTTGAGTTCACGGGCAGCGAATGGCACTATTCCTAGCCTAGTTGCGCCTAGGCTGAACTGCTTGTTCGCCATAAGCATTTGCTTTCCAATCTCCCCGGAGGCTGCCCGCAGCTTCAAACTGGAATCGGCTTGATCGAGCAGGAAAATGCTCACTTGGTACAACCCAAAAGATCGTTGAACGAGTTCAACTACTTGACTCAGAAGTTCGGTGCGGTCAAGGACTGTGATGATTTGTTGAGAAACAACCGCCGACACCTTAAGGTCGCGTGTCCGTTCGTTCACAATCCGTTGAAGTTGTTCCGCGTGTAAGCGAATCCGCCGTGTACGCTGAGTGAAGTAAAGAACAACCACGCCAAAGACTGCCACGATGGCAAGAACACGGAATTGCAGGGTGTCCCACCAAGCAGGAATGATCGTTACGGAAATTGATGTTCCAACTTCATTCCAGATACCCATTTCATTCGAGCCTTGAACTTCGAATGTATAGCTTCCCCCCGGGATGTTCGTGTAGGTTGCAAATCGGTGCTGACTGTTCACCTCGCTCCAGTTTTCATCGAAACCAACCAGACGATACCGGTAGCGATTCAGACTTGGATTTGCATATGCCAGCGAAGCAAATTCAAACGAAAACACACTGTCGGTATATTGCAGGGTAATGTGATCGGCGGTGATGATGTTTTCGCGCAGTATCCCGTCACCAGAGATCGGGACTGGTTCGTTAAACACCGTTAAACTGGTGATGACCACAGGCGGTACATAGGGATTTACGCGTACGCTTTGCGGATCGAAGGCGTTAACCCCATTGGTTCCGCCGAAGAACATTTCGCCGCTGGCGCTTTCAAAGTAGGCAGTTTGGTTGAATTCCATGCCTTGTACATGCTGAAGATCGGTATAAGCGGTAATGGTCGCAGATGCGAGATCGAAGCGTGCAAGCCCTCGATTGCTGGTCAACCACAGTTGATTATTTGAGTCGGGGAGCAAACCATAAATCGTACTGTCGGGCAATCCATTCTGTTTGGTGTAGACGGTGAATCTGTCTGTATCACGCTCCAATTTGTTCAGCCCATTGGCAGTCCCGATCCACAGATCACCATTACTCGCCTGTCCAATCGAGTACACGCTGTTATTGCTCAACGACTCGGGATCATTATCAGCATGTTGGTAAACCGTAAGCGAGGCGTTTTGGGGGTCGTACCGGAATAAACCATCGCTCCATCCACCGAGCCAGAGAATCCCGTCTGTATCCTCATAGATGATGCGAATGCCTTCGCCCGTAAAGACGAGGCTGTCCGAGGGGAGATCAACATTTACGAATGTTCGCGTATCGCGATCAAACCGCTGAAGCGCGGACGGATAGGCTGTTCCTGCCCAGATATTCTGGTGCGAATCTTCAAACAGGTACAGGATATTATCACTTGCCAAGCTTCCCGGTAGTCCGTCTGCACGAAAGCGCTCAAAAGTCTCCGTTTCACGATCCATGATGTGCAAACCGCCGCCATATGTGCCTACCCAGAAGGTGTTCTGGTTGTCTTCAAGCAGCGCGCTGACTGAATAACTTGACATCAGCGCCTGTGGGTTTGCTTCATCTGGCACATAGTGCGTGATGAGGTTCTGTGTGCGATCAAAACGATTGAGAACGCCGTCATCTCCACCAATCCAGATGATCCCACTGCGGTCTTGATAGATGGAATAAATGTAACTGGTGCTGAGACTGTTTGTGCTGCCCGGTATGTGCTGATAGAGGGAAAAGCCAGAATCGTTCAAGTCGAGCTTGGCAACGCCGATACTGTTTGTACCAATCCAAAGAATCCCAGACCGATCTTCATAGAGTGCGGTGATCTGATCATCGCCAAGCGCAAATTCATTTGAAGGATCACTTTCGACCGTTTCAAACTGCTGCGTTTGTTCGTTAAAACGGTGCAACCCGGAAGACAACCCTCCCGACAACCAGAGCGTCCCATGGCTGTCTTCGAGCAGCGTAGGGTTTTCTAGGGTTATGCTGCTGGCAGCGGTCGGGCGGCCAATCGTATAGGACTGGAATGTCTTGGTCGTCGGATCATAAACACTCGCGGTATTGCGTCCTCCAACCCAGACGCGGTGTGAGCGATCTTCGTACAGAACGTGAATGTCGGCGGAGGGCAGTCCATCGGGCTGATCTGGATTGTAGATAAATTGGTCAACGTGACCGGTGGCAGGGTCTAAGCGATCAACCTCATTGCGGGTACCAATCCACACGCCCCCGTCTGATGCCGCCAAAAACAAGTCTAAAGCGCCTGACCATTCGGAGATTTGTGCGACTCCATCGGTGCCGGTGGTCGCGGTCGGATAGTTGAGGAAGGTGTCGCGCGCGGCATTCAGTTGACTAATCCCAGCGCTGGTCGCAATCCAGAGGTTATCTTGGCTGTCAAGTCTCAGACTTAAGATATCATTACTGATGAGGGTATTGGGATCGTCGCCTTGGTGCAAATACCAGCTAAACTGCTGCGCTGTGTTGTCAAATTTGGCAAGTCCGCCGTCTGTCCCAATCCAGACGTAGCCCTGAGAAT
>CALBRY010000076.1 GCA_937927665.1 uncultured Chloroflexota bacterium | reverse complement strand
CCCCGCTGGCGCAAGGAGGGGAGAAGGACAGGGCATGCCCTGTCCCTACAAGCAGAGGTAACGCCAGAAAAGCACCCCTCCCCGAATTCGGAGCAAAAGCACGCGCAAAAAGGGGCGCATGTGCAGATTGATCAAATGTGGAGCGCTGGCGCAAGGAGGGGAGAAGGACAAAAGCATGATGCGGTTATGTGCGGGAGATTTTTCGCGGTCTGATCAAGCTGTACCAGATTGATGCGCCGAGCATCAGGAGGGCGGTGAGCGCCCACAGCGCCGCCCATACGCCCGCCGGAATTAGGGGGGCGATTTCGGCACTGAATGCTGCCGCATCGTTGCGGATCGTGCCGAGTGTCGCGCCGCTGCTGTTGACGAGATACACGAGGTCAAGCACGGCGTTGAGTCCGGTGAGAATCGCCAGCGCGTTTAACAGGATGAGCGCCACATCGGGCGGGGCTTTCGCGCTCAGGATGATCATCACGATGCCCGTGCCGATGCCGACGACAAAAGCGGTTGAGAGAAGATCGGTGAATAACACCGAGAAGGCGATCAACCAGACGCCAAGCACCCCGGCGATCACACGGGGATAGGGGAGGGTGTTGGTTAGATAAAAGAGCGCCGCGCCGAAAAATGCCGCACCTAGATAACCCGCCGGGAGGATCAATGCGCGCGTCCCCCCGGCGGTGAGTGCGACACCCGCGCCGCTGCTGTAGACTTCAAACCGTTCAAAGTGCCCGCCGCTGATGAGCGCCGCCAATCCATGCCCGCTTTCATGCACGAAGGTGACGAACAGGCGCACCGGGTACAAGAGAAAATCGAGCGCGGGAATATTCCAGAGAAGCAGAACGATCCCGAACCCGATCAAGGCGGCAGTGAATGCGCGGCGGCGGTGGCTGTAAACCGTCATGTTAGACAGTCGTACGGTTTCCCGTGATGAAACGGGCGACAAAAATTACGATGATCGCGCCGATTGTGCCGAATAGGATGTTGCCGATTAAGCCGCTGCTGCCGAAGATGATGCTGCCGACGATGCCACCGATCAAGCCGAGTACCATATCGTTAATCGCGCTCTGCGGACGCCCGCCGATCACGCGGTTTGCAAGCCAACCCGTAAACAGCCAAATGAGGATCGGGATGATCAACGCAAAGGTGAGTGAACCGAGGATCGACAAGACCACGAATGCGCCGATGATCAGTAGAATTAACACGAGAATGCCCATTGCAGCCCAACTCCATTGTTTCATGCGTACACGTGACTATATACGCGAATCTTCCCCTAGAGTTGCATATGCGCCGCGCGGATTCCAGCCATTTTGACAGGTTTTTTATGATTCGCCATGCTTTTCACGGTTCTTTTAACGACAATTCGGCAGTAATTCCACGCCTGTGTGAGAACATGAGGTTATTCAGCGCGTCGGACTGAGACGCAAGACGCGCTGCAAGTATCTGTTGGTTCGCTGGGTGCATAGCAGCTTACATAACTCTCAAACACCCTCAAGAATGGAACGCCCGTCCACCTAACATCGTGAACACCCCGATCACGATGGAACCGCAGAGAACGCAAGAAGCGCAGAGGAAGGCAGCCCTCTGCGTTTTTTGCGTGTGGGTGCAAAGCCTCGCGGAATCGCCTATAATTCCGGCGAATAATAGAAGGGTGGCGCGCGGCAGATGACCGACGAGTTAATCGGTAAGCGGTTTGGTGGATACGAAATCCTGAGCTTGATCGGGAGAGGCGGTATGGCGACCGTCTACCGCGCGCAGCAAGTCTCGATGAACCGTATCGTCGCGCTTAAGATTCTCCCCCGCCAATTTCTCAACGACGAAAATTATATGATGCGTTTCAACCGCGAGGTGACGATCATCGCGCAGTTGGAGCATCGTAATATTGTGCCTGTTCACGATTACGGCGAACAGGAAGCACAGCCCTATATCGTGATGCGGTATCTGGCGGGTGGTTCGGTCGATGACCTGCTGAACAACGGCGCGATGCCGCTGGCGCGCATCGTGCAGATTCTCGATCAAATTGCGCCCGCGCTCGATTACGCGCACAGTCAACATGTGCTGCACCGCGATATTAAGCCTTCAAATGTGCTGCTTGACGGGAGCAACGGGGCATACCTGACGGATTTCGGAATCGCGCGCATCATCGGCGACCCGACGATCAGCACCGATACGCAAGGCGTGATCGGCACGCCAAGCTATATGAGTCCGGAACAGGCACAGGGGCAATCGCTGGATAACCGCAGCGATATTTACTCGCTCGGCGTGATGCTGTACGAGATGGCGACGGGACGCCGCCCGTTTGAAAGCGATACGCCTTACGGCGTGGCGGTGATGCAGGTGACAGCGCCGCCGCCCGCGCCGCGCACGTTTAATCCGACACTGCCGCCCGCTGTCGAGAGTGTGATCCTTGCCGCGATGCATAAACGGCGTGAGGATCGATTCTTGACGGCTGAAGCACTGGCGAATGCTTTTCATCGCGCGGTCGATGGCAGTCTGAAAATCCGCGAAACTGATGCGGCGATTCCGCGTCCGTCCGCGCTTGATGCGCCGCTGGATGATCAGCCGACGATGCCGACTCCGCCGCCGCCCGCCGCCGCGCCGTCGTTTCGTCCTGCCGCGCCGGTGAGTTATATCCCACAGGTGCAGCCCGCGATCATCACACCACCGCCGCCGATTTCACGCGATTCACTGGCGTCGTCATCGGTGCGCGTGGTTCAACCGCCGCGTCGATCCTCACGCGGGTGGTGGATCGGCGGGATTGTCGGGGTGCTGATCGGGTGTGGACTGCTGACGGTGATTCTGTTGATCGGCGCGGTGATCGTGCTGCAAACGCGCAGCGAAGAAAATGCGGTGCGCGCCGCGACGGAAACCGCCGCTTCGGTTGCGACAGATGAATTACCGACCCCGGCGCAGTCGAGCGCGGTGCAAGCGATAAATACGCTGGTGATCACACCGAGTCCGCTGCCGATACTGCCGGAAGTGATCACGCCGACGGCTCAAGTGGGTGTACGCGAGATTGATACGACGCTGAGCGGGCAGATCGTCTACAGCGCCGAACGCGCTTCTAACGGGGAGGCGAATCCGCCGGACGAGCGCGGCGATTACAACCTGTATTTGCTCGATCTGGCGACCCGCGCCGAATCGCGCTTGAGCGGGACGGCTTACGCGGAGGTTTATCCGTCTGTTTCGCCTGATGGGACGGAGATCGCATTTGTGGCGGAACGCGGCGCGCAGTATGACCTGTGGGTGATGAGTGTTTCGACGCGGGCGGTGCGCCGTCTGACGTTCACGCTTGCCGCCGAACGCGCCCCGACATGGAGTCGGGATGGGGGCGAGATCATTTTCTCGTCGGATACGAACGGCACGGGTAGTTATGATCTGTACAGTATTGCGCGTGAAGGCGGCGAGGCGGAACTTTTCTATGATGCGCCGTTTGGTCAGCGGGCAAGCGATGCGATGTACACCCGCGACGGGCGGTATCTCCTGTTCACATTGGGGGAAGCGGGCGACGCGCGCACATGGGAGATCATGCGGCTTGACCCCGGTACAGGCGATGTGATCGCGTTGACGGATAATGATTATAAGGATTGGCAGCCGATTCCATCGCCTGATGGCGCGGTGCTGTACCTGACCGAATCGATCGGCGGCGAGACTTTGAGCGGGTATTCGGGAATCGTGTCGATGGCGATTGATGGATCAGGCGGGCGGTTACTCTATGACGGCGTGGGGTATGAATCGAATGCGTTTTATTCGCCGGATGGATCGCTGATCATCTTTACGAGCGATGTGAGCGGGCGCGATGAAATTTACGCGATCGAAGCGAGGGATTTGCCCGCAACGGAGATCGAACCGGAGCAGGTTTCCAGCGAAGGCGCATTCGCTCCCGCGTGGTTGGGGGAATAGATGATCGACTACTACATGATGCTGCCATATACCATCGAGATTATTCCGGACGATGACGGTTATGTGGCGCAGATTCATGAACTGCCCGGGTGCTTCACACAGGCGGATACATGGGTAGAGCTTGAAATGATGATCGAGGATGCGAAGCGCGCATGGCTGGAGAGTGCGCTTGCACACGGTGAAACCATCCCCGAACCCGCACACCTATCTGAACGTTCCTAGACCCTCTCACGCAAACCGCATCAAGACAAGCCGCCTGAGCGCGTGTATTATGGAGTTGTCATACAGACACGCGAGAGGTTGCTCAATGACATACCCTCCCTTGTACCCACTCAAGCTCACGCCCGCCCTGCATACGAAAATTTGGGGCGGACGACGGCTCGAAACCGTTTTGAATATTGCCCTGCCTACCGATGAGCCTTACGGTGAGGCGTGGATCATGCACGACACGGCGATCGTGTCGAACGGCGCGCTGGCGGGTCAATCCGTACGCGATTTGATCACCCAGTTCGGGCAAGATATTGTCGGCGCGGGGAATGATCCGGCGCTAGGAATGCCGCTTCTGGCGAAATTTCTTGATGCGCGCGATTGGCTCTCGATACAGGTGCATCCTAACGACGAACAGGCGAAAGCGCTTGAAGATCAGCCGCGCGGGAAAACCGAAGCGTGGTATGTGGTCGCCGCCGAACAGGGTTCAAAGCTCGTGATCGGCGTGCAGCCGCGCATCAGCCTTGACGATGTGCGCGCCGCAATCGCAGAAACACGGCTTGAAAGCCTGCTGGTTTATGTTGATGTTCAAGCGGGTGATGTGCTGTTCATCTCCCCCGGCACGATTCATGCGCTTGGACCGGGCGTGCTGATCTACGAAATTCAGCAATCGAGTGATATTACGTACCGCCTGTATGATTACGGTCGCCCGCGCGAAATTCATGTCGATAAATCGCTCGCGGTTTCGCGGACGGATGCGCTCCCGGTGATTTATCACACAGGTTCAGAGATGGGGGAACTCGTCCCGGTCGTCACCTGCCCGTATTTTGAAACAGTGCTGCATCAACTGCGCGTCGGGGATTATCTGCGGTTGGATACGGGCAAAGTGCGCTTTCACATCCTCACCTGCATTGATGGGGAAGCGGTTGTCGAATGGGGCGGCGGATCGTCAACGGTGGGGAACGCGGTCGCGGTCGCATCCGGTGATGCTGCCGATCTGCGCGCCGGTGAGACGATTCTGATTCCGGCGGCTGTAGGGGCGTATCGTGTACGCGGGCGTTCTCGTATCCTTCGCAGTTGGCAGCCGTAGGCGAGTAAAGTGCGTCCGAGACTAGGCGTAGACCTTGCGCCCTCAGGACGGGGCATGCCCTGTCCCTACAATACATACCCCTCCCCGAATTCGGAGAGGGGCGTTACCCGTTTTTTGCTCGCAGCGATCGTGTTTGTGTGCTTCCTCGGGGCTGTTCCTGCGGCGGCGCAAGATGTTGAAGACTGCGGGGTTGTCGATTCGATTGAATTTCCTGTTCCGATGAACAGCACTTTTGACCGCCGCTTTGACGATTTCGCGCGCTTTCGGGCGCGGTGGGGCGGGAATCACACGGGTTCTGATCTCGCTTTCAATCAAACAGGTGATCCGGTGCGGGCATCCATGCGCGGGCGAGTCACCCTGAGCAACACCGCAGAATGGGATACCGAATTGGGCGTTGTGGTGCTGCGTCACATGATGCCGGATGGATCGACGGTGTATTCAGTGTATGGTCACATGATGGAAAGCGACGTATGGCGTTTTCCGCCGGTTGGTGCATGTGTCGCACGCGGGGATATTATCGGCTTGATCGGTGATCCTTCGCAGAGCCGCCCGCATTTACATTACGAGATTCGCAATATCCTTGCGTTTGAGGGCGGTCCCGGTTATGTCGATGTCAACCCGATCGATCTCGGTTGGGAGCATCCGCTTGAGTTCACGTTTTACTGGCAGGCACGTTTGCGCGGACTCGTCAGTGCGGCGATTCATCTGCCGCAAGCGCCAACGCTGCCGATCGTGCTGCTGGAGACGGGCGGGCTGGCATATGCGCGCGGTGATCAGGTGTTTGTGCTGTCACCGGATGGCGCGGAGGCATGGCGGATCGGCGGTGAAGGGCGGATCGTCGGGCTGGCGCATCTGCCGGGGGATCGGCTGGCGGTGCGAACGACGCTCGGCGCGGCATACGTCGCGCAAGGCGGGCGGTATCTGGCGCGGTGGTCTGTCGATCCGATTGATGCGCCGATTGTGACGGTAGGCGAGACGATCGCCGTGTTGAGCGGAGACGGGCTGACGGGCTATACAAGTCTCGGCGGGGCGTTGTGGACGATCCCCAACACGGGGCGGACGGTTTCGCTGTTATCAGACGACTCGGCGTTTGTGTGGGCGGCGCGGGATGTGGATGGGCGCGTGGTGTGGCGGGTGATCGCTCCCGATGGGACGGTCAACATCGAGGAGCGCCTAGAGCATGTGTATCCGGTGACGGGAGTCGTTCCCGTGATCGGGTGGGCGGTGCTGGATGGCACAAGCGCACTGCGGTTAAGCGGCGGATCACTGGTGAACGGCGCGCAAGTGCCGATCCAGCCGGGGTTATCGGCGGCGATCACGGGGAGCCCATCGGGCGATCTTTATGTATATG
>CALBRY010000075.1 GCA_937927665.1 uncultured Chloroflexota bacterium | reverse complement strand
GGTTCCGCTGACTTGGATTGTGATGGGTATGATGGCGATGCTGACCGGACTGCTACGTAATCGCGGTTTGGCGATCGCGCTGGTTTCGGCGTTCGTGATCGGCAGCTACTTCTTGAATACGTTGGGAAATGCTGTCACCGATTCGATCATTTCGACGCTGCGCCCGCTGTCGTACTTCAGCTATTTGGACAGCACCGCGATTATGCAGGGCAATATCCAGTGGATCACACTGCTTATTCCGGCATTCGTGACTGTGATCGCCGTCATCATTGGCATGGTCGGGTTCCAACGGCGGGATGTGGGCATCTAGAGGCTCAAAACGCATTATCCGGGGCATGGATGAATCAATCCATGCCCTTTTGATTTTCGGACAAAACGCACACCATGCATTCTTTAAGAAATTCGATTCCTACGGTGCGATGGTGTAGACTTGTTAATGAGCGTTTAATACGCGCATTCGTTAATTCCGCAAGACGCTGGAGAAAACAAATCTATGAAGCTCCGTAATCTGCTGTTGGTTCTTGGTATGGTGGCGCTGCTCGTCGCGCCATTCGTTGGTGTTTCGGCGCAAGACCCGCTCATCGAGTCCGTCTGCCTCGTGACCGACCTCGGTCGCATCAATGATGGCACATTCAATCAGTATGCCTATGAAGGCATGGTGCGCGCAGCCGAGGACTTGGGACTGGAATCGGACTATATCGAAACCCAGGCGCAGACCGATTACGCCGCCAACATCCAAACCTGTCTCGATGGCGAGTATGACGCAATCGTGACGGTCGGCTTCCTGATCGCAGATGCGACGTATGCCGCCGCCGAAGCCAACCCGGATGTGTATTTCATTGGCGTTGACCAGTATGTCGCAACCCCGATCCCGAACTATGTTGGTATTCAGTTCCGTGAAGATCAAGCTGGCTTCCTTGTCGGCGCGATGGCTGCGCTGGTGAGCGAGAGCGGCACCATCGGCGGCGTGTACGGCGTGCCGATCCCGCCGGTTGTCAAGTTCCGCAACGGCTACGAGCAGGGCGCGCGCTATGTCAACCCGGACATTAACGTGCTCGGCATCTATATTGATGACTTCCTCGCGCCGGATCGCGGTGCGGCAGCGGCAGAACAGCTCATCGGCGAAGGTGCGGACGTGATCTTCGGCGCTGGCGGTCCTACCGGTTCGGGCGGCATCAGCTTTGCAGCAGGTGAAGGCGTCCGCGTGATCGGCGTCGACCAAGACGAATTCTTCACCACCTTCGGTGAAGGCGAAACCCCCGGCGCGGAATTCCTGATCAGCAGCGCTCTCAAGCGCGTTGACAACGGCGTTTACCAGATGATCGAACGTCTGGTGACGGGTGAAGGCTTCGGCTTCGAGACGGGTATGTACGTCCTCGAAGTGGCGAACGACGGCATCAGCTTCGCTCCGGCGCACGATGCAGAAGTTCCCGAAGAAGTGACCGCACAGGTTGAAGAAATCCTCGCGGGCTTGATCGACGGTTCGATTGAAACCGGCGTCGATCCCGTCAGCGGTGAACTGCTCAGCGTGTTGGCAGAAGCCACCCAAGCACCGTAGTTCACGATAAATCTGTACTAAAAAAGAGGCGATCCGGGTGCGGATCGCCTCTTTTTATTTGATGAGAACAACCCCACACGTTGACGACTCCCCTACGACGCGAATTTTGCTTCTATCCTGCAAAAAGCACATGGTTACGAGAAAGGATCGATGAATGCGGATTGCATGGCTGCTGATCGTCAGCACGGTACAGGCGCAAGAATACAGAGTCTACGCGACCGATTGGACGCTGGACGGGTACGCCAGTACACAATTCCGCTCCCAGAAAATGCCGACGATGGCGGTCTTTACTGGGAGCTTGCGCCCTATCAACTGCCCATCGAAGCGCCAGCCTATTTGTATCCGGTGGTCGCTGCGGCAGCGCGCGAACGCTACAACGAGGATCGCACGCGAATTTTGATCGGCACGGCGTGGATTGACCTGAACACGGGAACGGCTGTTACGCTCCCACTGCCGTAGAATCAAAAAGGCATGGTGCTTGACCATGCCTTCTGAGTCGTTAGCGCGCGTATTCGACGGCGCGTGTTTCGCGGATCACCTGCACCTTGATTTGACCGGGGAACTGCATCGTTTCTTCGATCTTCTTGGCAATATCGCGCGAAAGCCGCAGCGCGCCGAGATCATCGACTGAATCGGGGCGAACGATGATACGAACTTCACGCCCTGCTTGGAGCGCGTAGCTCTGTTCCACGCCTTCAAAGCTGTTGGCGATTTCTTCGAGCGTGCGGACGCGGCGCACATACGCATCAAGACTTTCACGCCGAGCGCCGGGGCGCGCACCGCTGATCGCGTCGGCGGCTTCGACGATATATGACTCGACAAATTCCTGCTCAACTTCGTGGTGATGGCTGGCGACTGCGTTGACAACACGCGCATTCACGCCGTAGCGCTTGATAAACTCCGCGCCGATCAGGGCGTGCGTCCCTTCAACCTCATGATCCATCGCTTTGCCGATGTCGTGGAGCAAACCACCCATCTTGGCAATATTCACATCCGCGCCCAATTCGGCGGCGATCATGCCAGCGATATTTGCGGTTTCGATGGCGTGACCGTGCATGTTCTGTCCGTAGCTGGTGCGGAACTTGAGCCGACCGAGCATCTTGATCACTTCGGGATGCAAGCCGACGACTTTGGTTTCGTAGACGGCGCGTTCACCTTCCTGACGGATTGATGCTTCGACTTCGGTACGGGCATCTTCGACCAGCTTTTCAATACGCGCCGGGTGAATACGCCCATCGACG
>CALBRY010000074.1 GCA_937927665.1 uncultured Chloroflexota bacterium | reverse complement strand
TCAGGTCTTGAATGCGCATCGTCCGCAGTCGCTCTTGCGTGTACCCGTAGAAGTTAGCGGCGGCAATGTTGGCATCGACAATTCTGCCTGTCGCTGGCTCAAGCACCAGTTTGACAGCGGAATTGCTCTCGAACACTTGACGATACCGTGATTCGCTGCGCGCCAGTGCCGCGTGAGCTTCAACCTGTTTCGTAATATCTTGCTGAGTTCCTCTGTAATGGGTGATGACCCCCGCACGATTGCGAATAGGTGAAATTTGGACGCGGTTCCAAAATAGACTGCCATCTTTCCGATAGTTCCGCAGCGCTACCGCGCAGGACTCGCCCCTGCGAATCGCATTTCTGAGAACCGCGATTCCCTCCTGCTCACGATCTGTACCTTGTAGAAAACGACAGTTTCTACCGATGACTTCAGAGGCGGCGTAACCGGTCAGCCGCTCAAAAGTCTCATTCACAAACACAATCGGCATGTCGGGCTGAAGCATATCGACCAGCACAATTCCTGTAGGATGCTGCTGAAACAACTGATGCAACAGATAGGTCACTTCTGCGATTGGATCGGTCGATTGCAGATCAACGAGAGGTTTCAAAATATCGGTGAGCGTATTAAACCAAGCGGGTGGAGGTTCGGGAGAGTCGTGCATAACATATCCTAAGGAGTTTCTTGTGCAGAGGAGGGGTGATGTATCCTTGGGTAAATCATACATTGAACTTTTAGTTACAGTCTGTGACTGTTGTCACCCTCGGATATAGCGCTTTTGTAACCCTAAAAGGGGTGTGCGTCCCACCAATCAGGCAAGTGACTAGCAGGGGAATCGCCGTCGATCTGCGACCGGATCGGGATCAGATTTTCGCATCCAGATAATTTCTCATACGCTGCCTCACATGAATTTAGATTGAATTATTGCGTGATGCTGTGGCATGATCTTAACTATCAGGATTCATCATCGCAAAGGTTTTTTCATGACAACGCTGCACCCGCTGTTCCGCCGATTTCCCATCAACGGCGAACGCACCTTATCCGATGGCGAGCGTATATCCCTCCCGTATCACATCTACGACGGTGAAATGCTGATGATCGGCGGCACCATTGAATATGACGCCGCCCGCGATCTCCTCAAGCACGAAACTGTCGAACCGATGTTAACTGCTTCCGGTCGGTCTCCGTTCGCTATCTGGGTCTGCAATTTCACCGATTCCAATGTCGGCTCGCATCAAGAACTTCAGTTTTCGTTGTTCACGTCAAAAAAAGCCGAACCCCTGATTAATCAACCTTACGCGCTGATCGCGCGGATGGCACTCGATGGCGGTCTGCGGATGATCTGTCACGGCTTATGGAATTCAACCGCGCGTGTCGTCGGCTGCAACCGCGAGGTTTTCGGCTTGGATGCGCACCTGAATACCGGTGTGATTCACAGACTCGATTCGCAGTGGGTTTTCAGGCTCGAAGCCGAGGATCAAAGCCCGCTGATCAGCGGCAAATTGGCGGAACAAAAAGGACTGATGCCCGGCACAGTGATCGATATGCTCAGTTTGGTCGGCTGGCGGAACACGCTCGCAATGATGCGCCAACCCTGGTTGGAAATGCGCGTGATCAACCCGATTGGGATTTGGAAAGTGAACAAAACTGCGCTCACGGGTGCAACTGGAGGTCAGCGG
Source organism: uncultured Chloroflexota bacterium (assembly GCA_937927665.1). Lineage (GTDB taxonomy): Bacteria > Chloroflexota > Anaerolineae > Aggregatilineales > Phototrophicaceae > Flexifilum. The sequence goes on along the minus strand of CALBRY010000074.1, from coordinate 11,615 downwards.
AATTTCCGCACTTTTGACCCCGCCCGCGACACGTTGACGATTCATGCGCCAAGCTATGCCAATGCAGGGTTTAAGCCGGATTACATCTACGAAGTGCGCGGGGTGAAATTCGTCTACAACGAACCCGAATAACAGGTAAACAAAAACGGCTCTCTTTAAAGAGAGCCGTTTTTTTGTGGAGCGGGCGACGAGATTCGAACCCGTGACATTCTCCTTGGCAAGGAGACATTCTACCGCTGAATTACGCCCGCACTTCGTTGTACGAGACATGATAGCACAGGTTGATGTTTTTGCAAGGGGGTTTTGGATTGGATGTTTTGCACAATTCCAACCAGTTGACAATCACCAAGTTGAGCGGTAACTTGATTATGTGAAACGTTTAACACGCCGCAGCAATCACTGGGACGTGAAGCTTCTTTTCGGGTTTGGTTTACGAGCGGTTTGTGTAGTCGTCATTTTAACAAGTTGGACTTAAACGTTTCACCTGTTCTCAAACAAGGATGATGTGCCGTGATTAAGCGCCTGTGGGACATTACAGAACTTTATTTTGACCCGAAGCGGCAGCACCATTACGAAACTCTGTTCACGATCGGGAATGGTTATCTGGGAACACGGGGAGCGCTTGAAGAAGGTTACCCCGGCGATACCCCTGCCACCTTGATACACGGCATTTACAACCACATCCCCGGCGCACTCGTGCCGGAACTCGTCAACGCGCCAAACTGGATCCCCATCAATATCACGGTAGATGGCACACCGTTTCAACTCATTCTCAACGTCGATAAAGCCGAGTTTATGACTCCGCCCCACGGATTGACACTTGGCTACAACCGTGCGCTCCATATGGATACTGGCGTGCTTCAGCGCGAAGTGCTGTTCCGTGTCGCCAATGGAAATATCGTCCGGTTGACGTTCGCTCGCTTTGCATCGCTGCATGATCAGCATGTGATGGCGCAGCGGCTCACCGTGACCGCTGTCGATGGTTCACCGACGGTCACGGTTGAGGCGGGAATCGATACGCATGTTACGAATGCAGGCGCGAAACACTGGTCATCGGATCGGCAGATCAAAGCGGCGGGAAGCCGGTGCGCGGTGCAGGTGACGACCGAACAGAGCGGTTATGCGGTCGGCATGGCGTCGGCGCTGATCAGCGAATTTCCTACGGTGGGCAGCACCGAAAATCTGCGCGCGTCCATGTCGATCACATTTACGCTGAAGCCAGAAGAAAGCCGCACGATCGACAAGCTCACGGCGATCTATTCCAGCCGCGATGTGATCAACCCGATGGAGACCGCCGAAGCGAAGCTCGACGAAGCAGTCGCACACGGCTATGATGCGCTCTACCAAGCGCACTGTCTTGAATGGGAAAAATACTGGGCAACTGCCGATCTCCGCATCGACGGAGACGAAGAAATTCAGCGCGCGATCCGTTTCACCACCTATCATGTGTTGATCCCGACGCCGCGCCACGATGAACGCGCCAGCGTTGGCGCGAAAACCTTGAGCGGACTCGGCTACAAAGGGCATGTGTTCTGGGATACGGAATTATTCATCGTGCCGCCGCTGATCCTGACTCAGCCGCACTTGGCGCGTAACCTGCTCATGTACCGCTATCACAATCTGCATGGGGCGCGCAGCAAGGCGAAAGCGAACGGCTACGCCGGAGCGATGTACCCGTGGGAAAGCACCGACACAGGCGAGGAAACCACGCCGCAGTGGAGCGATCCACAGCCGGACGGGACGCGAATCCGCATCTGGACGGGTGATAACGAACAGCACATCTCGACCGATATCACCTACGCGATTCTCAAATACTGGCGCTGGACGGGTGACCGCGAATTCCTCCTCAAATACGGGGCGGAAATGATCCTCGATACCGCAGTTTTCTGGGGAAGTCGTGTTGAACACAACGCGGCACACGATCGCTATGAGATCAGCCAACAGATCGGACCGGACGAGTATCACGAAAATGTGGATAACAGTGTTTTTGTCAACCGTATGACGCAGTGGCATTTGCAAACCGCGCTCGATCTGCTCGATTGGCTGCGCGCAAATTCACCTGCTGACGCCGATCGGTTGATCAAAGCGCTTGACCTAACACCGGAACGACTCGAACACTGGCGCGATGTCATCGCCAAAATGTACATCCCGTTTGACCGCGAACAGGCGATTCATATCCAGTTCCCCGGCTTCTTCGAGATGGAATACATCCCTGTCCCGAAATATGACCCGCGCACCACCAGCGTGCAGGCGATCATCGGGCATTCGCGGACGATCCAATCACAGGTCATCAAACAGGCGGATATCGTCATGATGATGGCGCTGCTCGGCGAAGATATCGCCGTTCCGCCGGGGTTTGATACCCAGCAGGTGATGTTAAACAACTGGAATACATACTTCCCGCGCACCGATCACGGCTCGTCGCTGTCTCCAGCGATGCACGCATGGGTAGCGGCGCGGCTTCACTTGGACGACGACGCTTACGAGATGCTGCATCACGCCGTACATATTGACCTGCAAGACAACAAGGGCAATGTGCGCGATGGCATGCACGCGGCGGCATGCGGCGGAGTCTGGCAGGCGGTCGTGTTTGGTTTTTGCGGGCTGCATATAGATGCGAACGGCGAACTCGCGCTCGATCCGCATCTGCCCGCGCATTGGCGCGAGGTCAATTTCATGGTGTACTACCGGGGCGAAAAACACGCCTTTAGCGTCAAAAACCCCGTGTAAGTATCGGTTAGGACTATTTTTAACTGGAGGGTTAGTCAATGCGTAAAGTTTTCGTGTTAGCGCTGGCGCTCGTTATGGCGATCGGCATGAGCGGCTTGGTGGCGGCGCAAGATGCTGTCACGCTTCAGGTGTGGACGGGTTCTTCCAGCGACGCAGAAAATGCGGCGAAGGAAGCGCAGATCGCGGCGTTTGAAGAAGCCAATCCGAATATTGATGTTGAACTGCTCATTTCGCCGGACTACGGCACTCAGATTCAGGCATCGTTCGCAAGCGGCGATTACCCGGATGTGTTCACGGTCGGTCAGTTCGAGTTCCCGTCGCTGCTGGATAGCGGCGTTCTGGCATCGGGCGAAGGCTACATCGAAAATCCCGAAGGTGTCTATCCGAGCCTGCTCAGTGCGTTCAGCAGTGAAGGCACGGCATACTGTGTCCCGAAAGACTTCTCGACACTGGCACTGTTCTACAACACCGATCTGTTCGATGCGGCTGGCGTCGAGTATCCGACCGCCGATTGGACATGGGAAGATATGTATGCAGCAGCCGAAGCGATCGCCAACAGCGACGCCGTGGCGGATGGCGTGACAGGGTTCAGCGCCGGTGCAGATCGTAACCGCTGGCTCGGCTTACTGTATGCCAACGGCGCAGACATTGCCGGTGAAGATGGCTTGAGCACGGTCAACAGCCCCGAAGCCGTCGCAGCAATCGAATTCTACAGCAGCTTTGTTGCCAATGGCGTCGGCGCACGTCCGAGCGACCTCGAAGGCAGCGGTTGGAACGGTGAAGCATTCGGGCGCGGCTTGGCAGCGATGACCATTGAAGGCAACTGGGCAATCGGTTACCTGCAAAATGACTTCCCCGAACTCAATTGGGCAGTCGCAGAAACCCCCGTCAGCCCGTCGGGCGAACGTGGTACACTCACCTTCACCGAATGCTGGGCAGTTGGCGCGAATAGCGAGCACCCTGAAGAAGCATGGGCGCTTGTCAACTTCCTGACGGGTGAAGAAGGCGCACTGACCGTCGCGACGAGCGGCTTCGGTGTGATGCCCGCACGTCCGAGCGCCGCGCAGGCGTGGCTGGATACGCGTGGTCAGGAATTTGAACCCTTCGTGAGCGGCGCAGATTATGCGGTTGCTCCGGTGTTCCCGCTTGGCTACGGCGATTTCACAACCGCGTTTGACGAAGGCACGAATGCTGTGCTGGCTGGCGAACAGACGCCGCAGGAATTCCTCGACGAAGTCGCGGAAATTTGGAACGAAATCACCGCAGAAAACATGTAATCCCCCTGTTGTCCCTGTTCTTTAGGGATAATCTAGGGTAATTCAATGGGGGTGAGCCGTTTTGCTCACCCCTATTTATAAACCCTCACGTTGATGCGAGTGCCGAAAAGGACAGCGTACTATGGCAACCCAGACCGCTGCCGCCGTCGATCCCGCCCCGATCAAGAACTCAAATGCGAAACTTCAAGAGGCGATCTCCGGGTGGGGGTTCATGCTGCCGGCGTTTCTAATCCTCTTTGTGTTTATGATCCTTCCGTTGTTCGTCGCGGGCTATTTCAGCCTCACGGACTGGAATGGTCGCCGCCCCCTTACCAACCCGGATGCGTTTGAGATGGTCGGGATGGAAAATTACCAGACGCTTCTATTGAGCGGGCGGCGTGTAGACGACTTTTACAATGCCCTCAAGAATACGGTTTATTATGTGGCGGGGGTCGTACCGGCACAGACAGCGATCGCGCTGGTGCTGGCGGTCATCGTCAATCAGCGCTGGCTGAAAGGACGCGGATTTTTCCGCACCGCATTCTATTTCCCCTCGATCACCTCATCGATCGTGGTATCGATGATTTTCTTGTTTTTGTTCTCAAATACCGGTCCTGTCAACGGGGCGCTGAGGGCGATCTTTCCCAGCTATCAAGATGTTTCGTGGCTGACGGATAACAACGGACTCGTTCACAACTTTTTCGGCTTATTCGGCATGACCGCGCGCAACGCCCCCGCCTTTTTGACAGATACGGAGATATTCCGTATTTCGCTGTGGGATTGGATCAGCGGTCCCAGTGTCGCCATGTTCACGATCATGATGCTGGCGATTTGGACGACGATAGGCACGATGATGGTTGTTTATCTCGCGGCGCTCCAAAACATCCCCTCACAGGTCTACGAAGCGGCGGCAGTCGATGGCGCGACACAAACCCAGATTTTCCGCCGAATCACCCTGCCGCTTTTGCGACCGACAACATTTTTCGTCGTCACACTCGGCTTGATCGGTACGTTTCAGGTATTCGATCAAGTGTATATGCTGCGCGACGAGCAAACCCGCGAATCAACCATGACCGTGGCGTATCTCGTCTACGATACCGCGTTCAATTTAGCCGATCCGCGTATGGGATTAGCGGCGGCGACGGCGCTCACCCTGTTCGCCATCATCTTTGTGGCGACGATTGTGCAGCGGCGTTTGGTCGGCGGCGATCGTCCGGCGGACGAGTAAAGGAGCGAATCGATCATGACAGCAGTCGCAAAAAGCTCGACCGCCGTTGAAACGCCGACCGGCGGACGCGGACGATTCTTCATCCGGCGGTTGTTTCCCTTCATCGGCTACGCGATCCTGATTTTCTTCGCGTTTTTGGAGATCACGCCGTTCGTCCTCACGGTAGCGAACTCGTTTAAGTGCGATCCGGCGATCACGTCATTTCCGGCGGCGTTTATTCCTACGTTTCGCATGGTCGAATGCACGACAGACGGCGGCGCGGGGCGGCTTTCGGCAGTGGAACAGGTGGACGGCGCATTTTTTGACCCGACAACCTCCGGCTATAATCGCATTTTAGGTCAGGGCGGGAATTTGCCGCGTTGGGCGGTCAATACCGTCATTTACTCCATCTGGGTGATGGGTTTTCGCCTGGTTTTTGACTCGCTTGCGGGTTATGCGCTGGCACGGCTCCGCTTTCCCGGCAACCGCTTCATGTTTTTCGTCGTGCTCGGCGTGCTGATGATCCCCGGCGTCGTGCTGCTGATTCCGCGCTTTCTTATGCTTCAGCAGTTGGGCATGCTCAACACCTATTGGGGCTATGTCCTCGTCTTAGGGGCGGACGCCTTCGGGATTCTGCTCATGAAGCAGTTCTTTGAAAGTGTCCCCAAAGAGATCGAAGAAGCGGCGTTTGTCGATGGCGCAAGCCGGATCACGACATTTTTCCGCATCGTTCTCCCAATGGCGACTCCGGCACTCGTCGCGCTGGCGATCTTCAGCTTTCAAGGGCAGTGGAATAACTTCATGGATGCGCTGATCATCGTCGGGACGGATCAGAGTATGTATAATCTGCCGCTCGGTTTAACCGTGCTGCGCGGATCGGGGCAGGATATTCAATACGATCTCGTCTTAGCCGGATCGGTGATCACGACGATCCCGATGGCGATCATTTTCTTCATCTTCCAGCGCTATTTCGTCGAAGGCGTGAGTTACAGTGGGTTGAAAGGGTAAAGCGGTTAAACGGCGACAGTTAAGAGCGAAGTGCATATGACTTTTAACTGTCGCCTTTAACCCCATCCATGCTCTCTGCGCTAAAAGTAACCGGGCGGGCATTCCGCCATCTGAACGGCAACGGCTTTATCTACGTGTGGGCAAATCTCGCTTTTGTCCTGTTTTCGCTGCCGATCGTCACCATGCCCGCCGCGTGGGCAGGGCTGGCGCGTTTGAGCTATCACGCCATTCGCCAGCCGCACGCCGGATTTGACGAATTCATGGGCGGCTTTAAAGAATGGTTTTTGCGCGGTATTCCGCTGGCAATCGCCAATCTCGCCGTGCTGGTGCTCAATGGATTTAATCTGCTCAAATATCCGGGCACGTCGATCGGCGATTGGGCGCTGCGCCTGTTCTGGATCGCCTTTTTGGTGATCTGGTTCTCGATCCAGTTCTATCTATTTCCGCTGTACTACGCGATGGAAACACCCCGTTTTCGCGGCGCATTCCGCAACGCGATCATCATGGTGTTGTTCAACCCCATCTACACGCTGACGCTGACCATCATGTTATTGATCGTCTGGTCGCTCAGTACGATTTTGTTTGCGGCGTGGGCACTGCTCACCGTGAGCTTTATGGCAGTGCTTGCGAATGTGGCGGTTCAAGAACGCATCCGCCGTGCAGGGTTTGATCAACCAACTGCGACAGCATCAGAAATCACCGACGAAGTTTTTTACGGATCGCGATAGGTTTGATACAACTTTCGGAGTACACTGAACAAATACCGAAATAAGAGTCTAAACGTCGATCCATGCCCACAATCAAAGATGTCGCCAAAGAAGCCGGGGTATCGATTGCCACCGTCTCATATGTCCTCAACAACAAGATCGATGCGGTGAGCGAAGATACGCGGCAGGAAGTCTGGCGCGCTGTCGAAAAAATCGGCTATATGCCCAATGTGACAGCCCGTAATTTACGTTCCAGCCGCAGCCGCTTGATCGGCTATGCGTGGCACGAACAGCCGCGCAGCGCCATGAACCCTGTCTTACACAATTTCACCTATTTCTTGGCGCAAGCCGCCGAAGCCGCCGGGTATCATCTGCTGACCTTCACCTTTCCAAGCAGCGATCCGATCCCCGTCTATGATGAATTGATCCGCACAGGGCGCGTCGATGGGTTTATCGTCGCCAGCACCGTGACGGATGATCCGCGTGTTCGTTATCTGCTTGACCGTGATTTTCCGTTTGTCGCGTTCGGGCGTGCCAATGCGGATTGGGATTTCGCGTGGGTTGATACAGACGGCGAAGCGGGTTTTGCGGAGGGAGTTAATACGCTCCGCGCCTTCGGTCATGAGCGTATCGCCATGATCGCCTACGATTCCGGTTCGCTGGCGGGTAACTTTCGTGTGAGCGGGTATGTCTCCGCCATGCGTGCCGCCGGACTGCCGATCCCCGAACACTTCATCTGGCGCGGCACCCACGATGATCACACCGGACGGGAAGCCGTAAATTACTGGTGCAGTCTCCCTGCCGATCAGCGACCGACAGCCATCCTAGCCGTGAGCGATATGATCGCCATCGGGGTTTGCGATCAAGCGCGCCGCTGCGGAATACAAGTGGGGCGTGAGCTTTCGGTGATCGGGTTCGATAACATGCCGCTCACCCAGTATTTGCAGCCCTCAATGAGTACATTTGAGCAGCCGCTTGAAGAAATTGGGCGCGCATGTGTCGAGATGCTGTGTACTCTGCTTGCCAAACAAACGCTCGATGCGCATGAGCGTACCCTGCTGCTGCCGCCGCGCTTGATCTTGCGCGATTCGGTGGGAACAGCGCTGTAAAAAAAGGCGCGCGAAGGCGCAAAGCAAAGCAGACTTGGCTTTGCACCTTGAACGTTTTTACGCGCGTGCCTTTTTGAGCTTCTCCAGAATATCCGCAAGGTGCGCTTGCGCGAGATCGGGCAGGACGACATCCGCATTGGTGACGCGCCCTTGCACACTTTGATCATGTCCGGCGATGCCGACGGTGAAGAATCCGCCGCGCTGTGCCGCCTCGATCCCCGCTTCGGCATCCTCAAAGACGATGGTGTTCTGCGGGTAAGTGCCAAGCCGTCCCGCCGTCCACAGGAATAAATCCGGCGCGGGTTTGGTATGCACCACACAATAGCCGTCGCCTACCGCGTCGAAACGGTCGATGATCCCCAGTTTGGTTAAAACAGTATGCGCGTTGCGGCTCGCGCTCCCCACGGCGAGCTTAAGCCCTGCCGCTTCTGCTTCGTCAAGCAGTGCCAGCGCACCCGGCAGAATATTCGCCGGAGTGATTGTTTCCAGCAGGTCAACATAATAACGGTTTTTGCGCTCCATCAAGTCGAGCGCTTTTTCTTCGGTGATCACCCGCCCTTTGAGCAGGCGATTTAGACTTTCGCGGCGGGAAACACCCCGGAGCGCCTCATTGTCGTCACGGGTGAAGGGATACCCCTCCTCATCCGACATTTGTTTCCACGCCTGATAATGCAGTTCGGCGGTATCTGTGATCACGCCGTCGAGGTCGAAAATCAACGCGTTAATTTGAGCAGCCATCAGCAGCCTTTCCGCTTGTATTACGCCCCGTAAATCATACCATATCAGGCGTACTTCTCCCCTCTCTAAACCAAGTTTGGAGAGGGGAGAAAGGGTAATGAATGGCTAACCTTGTGCGGTCGCTTCGGGCGTTGCGAGTTCGGCTTCTGTGCCGGGAGTTGGCGTGCCGATCGAGGTCGGGATCGTCAAGACCATCCCGTTGAGGACGATCGGCAGGTCTACCCCGACCACCCGGTTATATTGATACACACCGTTGTTATCGGTGTCCGCGTGGATCATCGGGAACACGGTTGGCGTGATCGGCGCGCTTGGGCTGCTGATCAACGTCACGATGATGCCCGTATTTGCACCCTGCTGAATCGGCGCATGACCGAGCGATCCGCCCGGATGACCCTGCCCAACCGAGTCATTGTGGACATCGACAAAGCCCGCGACCGGCGAATCGATCTGATCCACCGTGAGATCGAATGTCTGCACCGTTTGGGTATTCGGATCGATGAGCATCGTTTGCGGCGAAACCACGAGCGCCGGAAGTTGTGACGCATCCAGCGGCGTCCCATCTGCCAGCATGAGCGTAGGCGTATCCGTCAAATTGACCGCCTTGACCGCCGTCACGCTGTTGATCTGCACGGGGGTATCCGCGCCTTCAACCGTGCCGAATTCATAGACGCCCGGTTCACCCGTATCGAAATGCAGCATCGGGTAAATCGTCGTCGTGCGTCCTTCTGCCGCGATCGGCACGAATACCGGCGCCATCGTTCCGGCGAGAATTGGTGCTTGACCCAATACCGCGCCCGGTGAGCCGCCGTTATCGGCATGCACAACCAGCCAACCGCCTTCCGCCAAAATCGTCGAGGCGATCACCACGCTGTCACCAACCGCCTGCTGATCGAATGCGAAAATCGCCGCGATATTAAACGTCGCCAGCGGCGTCATCGTTTCGCCGCCGCCAATCATCGGATCAAGCGCCGGATCGTCGGCATGTTCGAATACGCCGATCTCGCCCGTATCTTCATGCAAAAACACATGCAGCGTCGGTGTGGACATCGCGCCATCGATCATGACGGATACCGCGCTGTTTGTCCCCGCCGTTACTTGAGCGATCCCAACATGATGACCGGGTTCTCCGTTCAAGTCAGCATGGATGACCACCCATCCATCGACCGGGATCGACACTTCATCAAGCTGCACCATTCCGTTGACCACCACCTGATCAGATACGGTGACGGAGGCATCTTGCGCGCTCACACCAATCGAGAACAACAGGATGATCAATAGGACTAGGGTTTTTCGCATACACATTCTCCTCGTAACATTTGAATGCCGCGTACAGCGACACACGCGATCATAACGTTGGGAGGTGATGCGATTTGCACACCGAAATGCCTATCCTGATCAGACGTGTCACCCGTGCCGGATGAACAAAAAAGGCGGGTCATGTGACCCGCCTTTACGGCTAATGCGGTCGTATAGGTGGTGGAATTACAGGTGGAGCGCTGTTATCCGGTGCGGCACGCCAGATCAAGTGTTCATCGTCACACGTGGCAGAAACCAGATACGCGCGTACCTTCACCCATAACTGCAACCCGCCGCCGATTGCTGCCATACTCACGTCACCGGTGACGTTCGTGCTTGTCCCCGCCGGGAAAGTGGCGAGCAGGGTGTGATTTTCGTCCATCACAATGATTTCAAAAGTTGCCGACTGATTAAATGGCGGGTTCCAGTAGAAGGTCGCCACACCATTTGGCATCCCATCCAGCGGCGAAGTGAGCGCCAGCCCATCGCAGTAGCTCTGCGGCGGCGGTGGGAGTACCTGAGCCGTCGGTGTTGGGGTGGTTGGATGATCTCCCCACATGCCTTCGTAATCCTCAATTGGGGTCATCGGAGCGCCGCTGTAATACGAATGTACAGCCGAGGCGATGCATCCTTGCGCCTGATATAACCCTTGACTCTCATCGAGCGGCACAGGACACATGGCATAAACGAACTGCACGCATGCCTCGATTTCTTCCATGGGGGTGCCGGAAGGCGCGCCCGCGATACACGCGGCGTTGATTTCATCCAAGTAGATGGGAACGCACATGCACGCAACAACAGCGAGAAGGAGTGAGAACACGGGGAGCAGGAGCTTGCTCCAAGAGCGACCGGTTTGGGAGGGGGTCATCATCCAGCCTCATGTGAGGTAATAAATATTGTAAATTCACTTAGAATTATCCCTCCGTTTACCGGTGTGGGGAGCAGTCAAATTGCAAAGAATAATAAACGTAATGCGAATGAGCGAAAATCAATACGGGGGAATCAAAAAGGACATGGAATAGCCCATGCCCTTTTGAAATGAACTACGATGCCGATTTCTTCTGCGGCGGCGGCGGCGTTTGCTCTTGCGGTGCATTGCGGCGGCGGATGATAAACCACACCACCGCGACCACGAACGCGACTCCCGTCACAAGCTGCGATGAGTTCATACCCGCGAACAGCGCCACATCAGCGCGGATGAATTCAAGCAAGAAGCGGATAAACGAATACTGCGCCACGTAGAGCAAGAAAATATCGCCCTGACGGAGCGTTTTGCCGCGCGCACGCTGCCACAAATTGAGCAGAATGATAAACGCCAGCAAATTCCACAGCGATTCGTACAGGAACAGCGGGTGAAACTTGGTTTCGGCAGGGTACTGCATGTAATTATCGAACGGCTCAACGCGGTCTTCGCGGTTGGGAACGGTGATGCCCCACGGGAGCGTCGTCAGCGTGCCGTAAAGTTCCTGATTGACAAAGTTTGCCCACCGTCCCATTGCCTGACCGAGCGGCAGTGTTCCCCCGGCCCTCTCCAGCCAGTAGGGGCCCGCCACCTCATTACGAC
>CALBRY010000073.1 GCA_937927665.1 uncultured Chloroflexota bacterium | reverse complement strand
CTTTGTACGAATCGATGATCGCGGGGAGTTCTTTCGGCGTGCCAATATACGGTACACCGGGATACGGCTGAGGTTTACTTTTCGGATTCAACGGGATCGCGCCGATCACGTTATAACCGAGTTCAGGGCTGCCCATGATCCGCTTGGTAATTTCGCGGGCAATATCCCCCGCCCCGACGATCAGCAGGTTATCGCGTTCGATATGCGTCACGCGCAGCAGCCGCCGGATCGCCCGGTGAAGTTCTCGTCCGGCGATCACCAGAATGGCACTAAAAACCCACACATAAAAGAACAGGCTGCGGGGATAATCGACCGCATCATAAAGCACGCTGCGTAAGAACAGGTCTTGCAGCGAATTAACGATCAACGCGCCAACGGTGACCGCGCCGAGCAGGTTGCGGGCATGGTCAATCCGGCTGATCGCGCGCCGCATATGATAAAAGCGCGATAGATAAAAGATCACCATGATCGTACCGGCGTGCAGCACAATCGTAGGAATATACAGGGTAAGCGGTGGTTGGCTGAAGGGAATATCAAAGATAGGCACAGTTTCGCGGGCATAATACGCCAGCACGAACGCAGCGACCAGCATCGAGGCGTCGATCATCAGCAGAAGCAAACCCATAAGCTTTTTTGCCTGCCGCGAGCGACGTGCGTATTTAGAGGCGATCAGCCCTTGGCGCTTACGGCGATCGTCTGCGATGAGGGATGTCGCATTTCCTGCCACAGCGCCCGCCCACCCTTGATCATCAGTCCCAGCATAATGGCTGCGTGCAGCGGCAGCGGGGTCGTCCGGCGGTAATGCTTCCGGTAGAAGATCAGCATCGCGCGCCAAAACTCGAACTGCGCCCGTTTGCTCTGCCGACTCGCCGCCCGCTTCACGTGTTTGACGGTTACTTGTGGATGGTAAACGATCTTCCATCCTGCCTTCTTGATGCGAAACGCCCAATCGAGATCTTCTCCGTACATGAAGAATGTGCTGTCGAGCAAGCCGACCTGTTCAATGGCTTCGCGGCGCACCTGCATGTACGCCCCAACCACCGAATCGACTTCTGCTTCTTGGTCGGGATCGAGATACGTCATATTATAGCGCGCGAAAGTGCTGCTGTTAGGGAATAGTTTGGAAAGCCCTGTGAAATGATACAAGCTCACCAGCGGCGTCGGGAATCCCCGGCGGCATGCTTTATCAAGTGATTCATCCGGCAGGATCAGCTTACACCCCGATGCGCCAATATCAGGACGCGAATCCATCCAATCGACCATCTGATACAGTCCATCGGGCGGCACTTCCGTATCCGGGTTGAGCAGAAGCGCGTAGCGCGGTGCATCAGCGTCGATCTGTCCGGCGGCGTGATAACCCAACGCATCCAAGCCGACATTATTTCCGGCGGGATAGCCCACATTTTCGGCACTGCGGATCAAAATCGCTTCGGGGAATTCGGCGGCGACCATATCGGCGCTGCCATCGGTGGAGGCATTATCGACCACGAGAACGCGATAGGTGAAATCGCCTGTGCTGGCGAAAACCGTTTGTAAGCACGTCCGCAGCAGATCGCGCGTATTCCAATTGACGATGACAATTCCGAGATCGATCACAATCTACCTTTCCAAACGCGCCGCATTGTACCATGAAACAGCGGACGACTTACGCGGCGGAACCCGTTCATATGATAAGACACATTCAAGCGTGAATCGGTTGCATATTGCCTCTAACATGATCAATATCACCACACGCGCTGGACAAATCTCACCCAAGAGAAGGGGCTCAACTCGCGGTATAATGAAAAATAGCCATGTTTGCGTCTGACAGGGGGCAATTTTTCCAGCTCGGTTTTTCAGGGTTTGTCGAATGTTTTTTAGGTTTAAGGAATGTAGTGTATGAAAGAGTTCGCCATCGTCATAGGTGTGCTTGCCCTCGTCATTGTGGGCGGACTAGCATTCATACTGAGCGGCGCAGGGACCGTTCAAGCGATGCAAGTCGATCTCACATCCTCCCCATTTCCGCTGACAATTGCCGGACTCAGCACATTAGTCATCCAACTGAACAACCCCGACGGATCGCCCGTCAATGATGCGTCTATTCGTGTTGTTGCGCGCATGGACATGATAGAACATCGCGATATGATGCCGGAACTGGATCGCCCTGCCGTACTGGTGGGTGATGGCACTTACGAAGCGCAGATGTACCTATCAATGGCGGGACCGTGGATATTCACGGTTAATGCTGAACTCGCGAACGGAACGACAATCGAAGAACCGTATGCGATCTATGTTTACGCCGTTGGGCAGCCCGTCCCCAATACCAATGTTTCCACCTCGTATCGTTCGGTCAATGAAGCGGCGCTCGCCGCGGCGGATACCGATCGCGAACTGCGAATCCTGATTCCGCTTGGCTCCGCGATGCAGATTCTCCAGCAGGAAGGCGATGAGCTGATTCCATCGGAAATCCGTCTCTCGCTTGATGGGCGTAATACGCTCGTCATCCAAAACGATGACATTATCGATCATCAAGTCGGACCGTATTTTGTCCGCGCTGGCGAAACCATTCGTCAGGAGTTCACACGCGCCGCAACGTTTGTCGGAACCTGCACCGCGCGTCACGACGGCACGATCAACATTATCGTTGAGTAAGCATTAGGAACAGCGAAACTGCTATGAAGAACATTTTTACCCGTGGCTTAACGTTCATGCTGCTTGGGTTGCTTTTGGTCGCGTGTGCGCCCGCCGCCACCCCCACTGTTGAAGCACCCGTTAATGACCTGCCCTACGCGGGCGATCTGCTCGGTGCGGTAATTAGTCCGCCGCGCCCTGTTGATGATTACGCGCTGACATCGACAGAAGGCTCGGATTTTGCCTTTAGTGAACATCGCGGCGAAATCATGCTGTTGTATTTCGGCTACCGCGCCTGCCCGGATTTCTGCCCGACGACATTTGCAGAGATGCGCCGCCTATATGACGCGCTCGGTGAACCCAAGGACAATCTCAAAATCCTTTTCCTCACGGTTGACCCGGAACGCGACACGCTCGACATGCTGACCGCCTATACCCACGCCTTCCACCCGGATTTTATCGGGCTGCGTACCGAACAAGACACACTGGAATCGATCATGCGCGCCTTTGGCGTGACAGCGACCCGCCGCGACATCGAAGGATCAGCCGCAGGTTATCTGTTTGATCACACCGCATCGATTTTCCTGATCGGACCGGATGGACGACTTCAAGCGCAGTATCTCTACGGCACGGATTACCGCGATATCGTCCACGATATCGAGATCATCTTCGAAGCGCAGGCGGCATAGTTCATTGTGAAATTCCCGCTCTTGGGCGGGTTTTCAGTTTTACCTATCTATGAAGGAGACTCACGAATGCTTAGACGAAAATCACTTCTTCTCGCCGTTGTTTTGATTATTGGAACATTGATTCCGGCAGCGCAGATTTACGCCCATGATAACTGCGGCTTTATCTCGCTGGTCAACGGATGGGCACGCGCAACGGTCGAAGGAATGACCAACAGCGCGGCATATGGTCTTGTAATCAACATGACCGGCGAAGAAGATGCGCTGATCGGCGGCTCGACCGATGCAGCGGAAGCCGTCGAAATTCACGAAATGATCATGGGTGCGGGCGATGTCATGCAGATGCGCCCGATCGAAGGCGGCGTTGTCGTCCCGAATAACGGTTTTGCCACGCTTCAACGCGGCGGACTGCACATCATGTTGATCAACGTCACACGCCCGTTTGTGGCGGGTGAAATGCTTGACCTCACGCTCACATTCCGCGAAGCAGGCGACGTGAACATCTCCATCCCGATCATGGATGCCGATGCGATGGACGCCATGGGCGGCATGGGTGGCATGGACATGGGCGGCGGCGAAAGCGGCATGCACATGGACGGCATGGCGACCGAAGAAGCGATGGGCGGCATGCACGGCGATATGGCGACCGAAGAAGCGATGGGCGACATGCACATGGGTGATGACCATGGACACGGTGACATGGAAGTCCCCGAAGACTGTCATCATGTCTTTTTCGTTGGCGCGTGGGTGCGCCCGGCGGGAATGGGCATGCCGAACAGTGCCGCTTATGGCGTGATGCTCAATCTGACGGATGAAGATGTCGCAGTAGTGGGTGGAAGCGCTGACTTTGCGACCGCCGTCGAAATTCACGAAATGACCATGGGCGCGGGTGATGTCATGCAAATGCGCCCGGTCGAAGGCGGCTTGGTGATTCCGGCGGGCGGCGCGGTTGTGCTTCAACCCGGTGGCTATCACGTTATGCTGATCGGCTTAACGTCAGAACTCGCAGTCGGCAGCATGGCGGATCTCACGCTGACACTTTCGGACGGTCACGAACTCGCGCTCTCCCTGCCCGTGCAAGAACCACCCATGGAAGGTGGAATGGGCGGCATGAGCATGGGCGGCTAAACCGCTTCTCACGCAGAGGACGCAGAGAAGAATCTTTTGACTCTGCGTTCTCCGCGTTCTCTGCGGTTCACTTGTTCGCGGTCGGCAGCGTCTTGAGCGGTTCCCCACGCAGTGCGGCGTGCATTGCCTCGCGGTCATCCCACAAATATTCGACAGTCCCAAACGCCATACTCTGCTCGTGACCTTTCCCGCACGCGATCACGACATCGCCGGGGCGCGCCATCGCGCATGCCCGATACAGTGCCTCACCCCGATCCGCCACACGGATGAAGGTTTTCCCTTCCACCCCGCCCGCGTTGATCGCCGCCTCCGCCATCGTCTGCAAAATCACATCCAACGATTCGGTGCGCGGGTCTTCCGCCGTAAAGATGCTGAAATCCGCCAAGCTGACCGCTGTTTCGGGCATCAGGCGGCGCTTTTCGCGGTCGCGTAAGCCCGCACACCCGAACGCGCAGATCACGCGCCCGTCGTGTCCGGTCATCGTGCGCGCCGCTTCAAGCGCATTCTTGAGCGCGTTCGGTGTGTGTGCGAAATCGACGACCGCAAGAAATTCCTGTCCTTCGTCAATCCGTTCGAGCCTGCCGGGGATCGCCGTCACGCCGATCAGCCCGCGCTCGATAATTTCCGTGCGTATATTCAGCGCGTGCGCCGTCGTGATCGCCGCCAGCGCATTCATCACGTTGAAATCACCCGAAAGCGGCAGACTGAACACAACCGGCACACGTCTCGTCCCTATCCCATGCGCGACAAACTGCGTATACGCCGGACGATGAATCACATCCGCCCCGCGCACATCCGCCGCGTGATGGCGCGCATACGTCAGGTGAACATCCGCCGCAAACGTGCTGAAGAATGCCGCGTTCGGGTCATCTCCGTTGACGACGCTGATTTTCTTGATGCGCGGCTTCTTAGCCGATTTGCCGAGCATCTCAAACATGCGCGCCTTCGCGGCGCGGTAATTCTCAAACGTTTTGTGGTAGTCGAGATGCTCATGTGTGACATTGGTCAGCACAGCGGCATCGACATCGACGCCGTTCAGCCGCCCTTGCGCCAGCCCGTGACTGGTCATCTCCAACACCACATGAGTCAGCCCGTTGGTGACCATCTGCGCCAGCAAGCGCTGGATCATCGGTGCGGAAGGCGTCGTTACATGAAACCCTGTATCAAGCGTTTGTCCGCCAATATCCGCGCTGATCGTGCTGATCAACCCGGCTTTGCCGTTCGTCGCCGCTTTCAAAATGCTGTGGATCAGCGTGCTGGTGGTGGTTTTGCCGTCCGTCCCCGTCACGCCGATCACGATCAGCTTACGCGACGGGTGATCATAATACGCGGCGGCAAGATACCCCGTCGCCTCCATCGCGTTTTCGACCTGCACATACGGGATCGATACGCCTTCGATCGGTTTTTCACCGATGATCGCCGCTGCCCCGCGTGCGATCGCTTTGGGGATGAAGTCGTGACCGTCCACGCTTAATCCGGCGCGGGCGATAAACACCCCACCCGGTTCAACCTCAGCATCTGTTTCGACTACAGGCGCAGTGATCGCCGTCTCAGGGTCGCCTGTGAGCGTATAGGGTTGTGGCAGCGCGTCAAGCAGATCGCGGAGTGTTTTTGTCATCAAGACTTCCAAGCAAGTTAGAGGCAAACGCATCAAAACCAAGAGAACGAGAAAGTACATAACGCAAAGTGGCTCGACTTATAGAGGCATCTTTGCGCCCTTGCGACTTCGCGCCTTTGCGTTGAGTTTTTCAGCTGTGTGGTTCTTGCATCCAAAATAAAACGCGCCGAGGATTTTACCCCTCGACGCGTCTTTTCTCAAAGTCGCCCTCGCTCAATTAGCGAATGCGGCTGCTCAGATCCGTAAGGCTGCTGCGAACACTGCCATCGACCACGCGGTCGGCATTGCGAATGATCAAACCGCCGAGGATGCTCGGGTCAACGCGGAACGTGACGTTCGACGCGCCGACTTCCGTACGGACGCGTTTTTCTTCGTCCGGTGTGAGCGGCATCGCGCTGACGACTTCGACATCGCCGCCCATCGCGCGGGCATCCGCCGGGACTTTCGCGAAGAAGTCATTGATCAACGCCTGTTGACGTTTCTGATCCATCGATTCGCCGATCAGACGTTCGGCAACGGCGATACCAATCGCCGCGACCTGACTCCGCATTTCGCCCAACTGCTGATTACGTTCGGCTTCACCAGCGGTGCGGGCTTCGGCGCGGATACGTTCCGCATCAGAACCAGCGCGTCCGGTTTCTTCCTTGAACAGCGATTCACCGCGTTGGCGGGCATCTTCAAGGATACGCGCCACTTCAACGCGCGAATTCGCCTTGATCTGATCCGCTTCGGCTTCGGCGTTACGGCGGGCATTCGCCGCCGCGGCTGCATCTTCCAGACCCTTCTGGATCGTCGCGGCGCGGCTGTCGAGCATATTCCGCAGTGGACGCCACAGACCGAACGTCAGCAGCAGGAAAATGATTCCGAAGTTGACGATCTGCGCCAGCAAGAAGCCAGTGTTGATGCCGAGCGGAGTCAGCGGGCTTCCGCCTGCCGCTTCTGCGACTGCACCTTCTTCGGCTGCCACTTCGCCTTCAGCGGCGGGGGTAGCTTCGCCTTCTTGGGCGAATGCAACCGCCGCGCTCAATGCCATCGCGCCAATCAGCACGACGAGCAATAAAACGCGCTTCCACAATGAGGTTTTGCCCATCAGTTTTCCTCCGTGCTGCAATGTGCTAGAGCACGAACAGGATGATGAGCGAAACAACCAGCGCGTAAATCGAGATCGCTTCGGTGAACACGATACCGAGAATCATGTTCGCCTGAATTTGACCCGCCGCATCGGGGTTGCGCCCGATCGCCTGCATCGCGCCCTGAACCAGCAAGCCGATGCCGATACCGGGACCGAAAGCCCCGACCATTGCCAGACCAGCGCCCAGCGCCTTAAGCCCTACTTCGAGCGATCCTTCAACCATTTTGTAGTTATCCTTTGCTGTCCGTTAGTTTGTCTTATCTGCTCAAGTTGAATGCGGACGTTCGACGCTTAATGCGCGCTCGACGTGCCGTGCGCTTCCAGATGTTCAGGCGACTCTTCGTCGTGACCATGTTCGTCGTGTTCTTCGTGGTGATGACCTTCCATCGCCTGCGCGCTGAACACGATCGTCAAGACCGCGAACACGAACGCTTGGATCGTCGTCACGATCAATTCCAGCCCGATAAACACCATCGGCAGGAAGAACGCGACGAGGAAAGACATAACCGCCAGCAAGATACCGCCCGCGAACATATTGCCGAAAAGACGGAAGGCAAGCGAAATAATCTTGCCGATTTCCGACACAATCTCGAACAGACCGACCACGAAGTCGATCACGCCGATCGGGTTCTTGCCCGCGTTGCCAATTGCGCCGAGGTTGACGAATTTCGTGAAATAGATTGGACCCTGCGCCGCCACACCAAAAATTTGAATGGCGAAGAACGACACAAGCGCCAAGCCGAGCGTCAGGTTCAAGTCCGTCGAACCACCGCGCACGTAGGGCGTCACAACCTGCACATACGGGATCACGCCAAGTTCAAGCTGATCTGCCGTAAGCGCAATCGACGCGTGCGGGTAAATCGTCTCGGTGACTTCTAACCGGACTTCCTGAATACGCGCCTCGCGTTCCTCATCAGTGAGGGTTTCATCCGCGATGAGCGCCGCTTCTTCAGCGGTCAGGTCTTCGGCAGCTTCGACCAGCGCGGCATGTTCAGGGTGCGCGCCAGATTCTTTGAAGTGTTCGCAGTTGTGATAGGTTTCTTCGGTGGCGCTCACACCCGCATAGAGCGGCTGCTCTACGTAGAGTTGATACGCGCCCGAACCCACCTGAATCGACGGGTAACCGCTGAAGCCTTCATGCGCGCAGTGCATGACGCCGACACTTTCGATGCCGGGGAGGAGCTTCATCCAGTTAACCGCCAGCAGGAACACGAAAATGCTCGCCGCGAGCGGGAACAACCAGTTCAGCGCGAGGGGTTTATTCCCCGCGAAGTTCTTGGTTTGCCCGTAAACGAAACCGCCGAGCAGTTCTGCAAGTGACTGGAAACGACCGGGAACTTGGCTCGTCCAGTTCTTCGAGCTGCGGCGTGCCAGCAGCAGGAAGATGATCACCATAACATCTGCCAACAGCATCGCGACGAACGTATTCGTCCAACCACCCAAGCCGCCGCCCAAACCATAGGCTTCGTCAGCAGGCAGCGCGCCGCCATATGCTTCACCCGGCACGGTGATAACAGGCAGACCGACCGCAATACCTGCGCCGGGCATCACGCTGAAAGTCAGCAGCGCGCAGACGATCAGAAATCCGATCAAAATCACGAAAATGATCGCGCCGCGTGCGATAGGACTTTGATTATTCATAGGGGCGCTCCTCTACTGAGAGGTTTATTCCAATACTCTATCAACGATCAACCTCCTGTGTGTTCGTAGTGCTTTTAGGGGCAGCCGGCGGCTGGATCTGAGCGATTGACCGCAGCGCAAGGCGCACCATCACGAATAAACTCAGTGGAACGCTCATCAACAACAACCCGATCGTGAATGGACCACGCTGTCCGAACTGTGCATCCAGCCACAAGCCCACCAGCAGCGCGCCAAAAATGATCACCAGCGTCAAGCAGCCGCCTTGTGCGGCAAGTGCAGCGTAGGTGATATTCTTGATGCGCGAGGACGCATCGTTCAAACGTTTGGGATCATTCTCTACTTCTGGCATGCTGTTTCTGTGCATTCTATCACAAGCGTTTGCGGAATCCAAACAAAGATGTGCATCTTTTAAATGGCTTTTTTCGGCAAAAACGGGCGAGGTTTCCCCCGCCCGACTAATACCCTAAGCCCTATTACACATTTAACAGCGCGCGTGCGCCTTGCAGCGCCCAATCGAAGATTGGCTGCACGCCGATTGTGCCAAGCAGAATCACGATAACGCTGACAACGCCCATCACGTACAAATACGTCCGGCTGATCGGGATCGGCTTGTCCTCGTCTTTGCCCTTGTCCACATACATGACCTTGATGATCACGAGATAGTAGAACAGGGCGACGATGCTGTTCAACACGCCGACGATTGCCAGCCAAACGAGGTTTGCCTGCACCGCCGCGTTGAACAGGAAGAACTTACCGAAGAAACCCGCGGCAGGCGGCACACCCGCCAGCGAGAGCAGCGCGATCGTCAGTGTGAGCGCCATCCACGGACTGCGACGGCTCAACCCGGCGAGATCGCTGATGGTTTCCGTGCCAGTCGCTTCACTGAACACGATGATCACGGCGAACGCCAGCAGGTTGGTGAACGTGTACATAAACATGTAGTACGTAATCGCCGCGACTGCTTCTGCGCCTGTCGATGTGGCGGTCACTTGCACCGCCGCCAAGCCGATCAACGTGTAACCCGCTTGCGCGATGGACGAATACGCAAGCAGACGTTTTACGTTGCGCTGTGCGAGTGCAACCACGTTTCCGAACGTCATCGAAACGACCGCGAGTGCTGTAACCAGCGTCACCCAAAAATTCTGGATTTCCTGCCCGTTGATCACAACTGCCGCCGGGAAAGTCGCGATTAAGAAGCGCATCAGCAGCGCGAAACTACCCGCTTTGCTGGCAACGCTCAAGAACGCCGTGACCGGGGTCGGAGCGCCTTCGTAAACATCCGGCGTCCAGAAGTGGAACGGCGCGGCGCTGATCTTGAAGCCGAAACCGACGAGGATCAGCACGAGCGCCGCCAGCACCGGGAAGGCGTTCGCGGTGAACGCGCCGCTGCTCAGGTACTCGGCGATCGCGTACAGGTTCGTCTGACCGCTGAAGCCGTACAGCAAGCTCAAGCCGTACAGCAAAATGGCAGACGCGAACGAGCCGAAAAGGAAGTATTTCATTCCGCTTTCGGACGAGCGCGTATCGCCGCGTTTGAAACCCGCCAGCACATACAGCGGGATCGTCGTTGTTTCCAATGCGAGGAACAGCATGATCAAGTCTGACGCGCTGCTAATCAAGCACGCGCCGAGCGTCGAAACGACCATGATCAGGTAGAACTCGCCCTTATTCCCGATGCCTTCCGCATCCACCGCAATGAGCGCGGTGATCGCCCCGGCAAACAGGATCATCACTTTAAAGACGAGCGCCAGCACGTCGTAACGCACCATGCCGCCCCAGTATAAGCCCGTCGTCTCCGGCGTGGGTGACCACACCGCAATCGACATTAATGCCGTCGCAATCAACGAGACGGCAGTAACCAGCGCCAGTCCCTTACGACGGCTTTCCGGCAGTCCGGCATACACAAACGGAATACCCGAGTCCAGCGCCAGAAGGACGATGGCGGTGATCACAAGCCCGATTTCGGGAGCGATCGCCGGGAGGCTTTGCAAAAAGTTGAATTCATTCATCGCGGCTGCTCCACCTTACGTCGAAACGCCCAGCAGCGCCAGCACCGGGCGCAGCCCTGTCACCAGCATCGGTTCCATCAACTGCGGATACAACCCCAGTACGACAAGGGGCGTGCCGAGGAAGACCAGAATAAACCGTTCGCGGAGCGTGATATCGCCCACGTCCGGGTACTTTTCGCGGTTGAACGCGCCGAAGAACACCTGCCCCGTCACACGGAGCACATACGCCGCCGTGATCACGATACCGAGCGCGGCAATAATCACCAAGATCGAGTAGTAGTTCGTCAAGGCAAAGTTGCCGATCTGGAGCGAGATATTCGGTGATGCGTTCCACATCCCGACAAAAATCGGGAATTCTGCGACGAACCCGCTAAAACCGGGCATACCCATACTCGTTAAGCCGCCAACGATAAACGCGACGGCGACCCACGGCATCACTTTGACGAATCCGCCGAGGCTCGGAATATCACGGGTGTGAGCGCGGTCATACACCATGCCGACGCAGCCGAAGAACAGCGCCGTCATCGCGCCATGGCTGAACATCTGCAAACCCGCGCCGGTCATGCCGATCACATTCATCGTCGCCCACCCCATCGAGACAAGTCCCATGTGGCTGACCGACGAGAACCCGATCACATACTTAAAGTCGCGCTGACGGAACGCGATAAACGCGCCGTACACGACATTGACCAGCGTTAAAAAGACTATCCATGGTAAATGCGTTTGCGCGCCTTCCGGCAAAAGCTGAACGCCGAGACGCAGTGCGGCATACGCGCCGACCTTCATCAGCACGCCCGCATGGATCATCGAAACCGCCGTCGGGGCGGCAACGTGACCATCCGGCGACCAGTTGTGGAACGGGAACACGCCCGCCAGCACGCCGAAGCCGATGAACACAAACGGGAACCACAGATTCGCAAACGAGATATCGCCCAAAATCGGCACGCTGAACGCGCCCGCTTCAGCGGCGAGTGTAAGCTGCGTAATGCCGAAACTCATTGTGGTCGAGTCTGCCGGGAGAACGCCGCTTTCGACTGCTTGTGCGAATACCGCCGCGCCTTCGTTCAGGAAGAACTGATTCGCTTGCAGCACCATCGCAATCGCGCCAACGAGTGCCACCACCGAACCGATCAAGATGTACAGGGTGAGTTTCATCGCCGCATATTCGCGCAGCTTAACCCATCCCCATGTTGCGATCAGCAGGTACATCGGGAAGATCGCCAGTTCGTAGAAGAAGAACAACACGAACATGTCATTGGCGACAAACACGCCGAACACCCCCGCAACCAGCAGGAGGAAGAACGCCATGAATTCGCGTGTGCGGTCTTCGATGCGCCAGCTAATCAACACGCCGGTGATCATCACCATGCTGGTGAGTAAGACCATTGGCGCAGATAAGCCATCTACGCCGAGATGATATGTAATGCCCAACTGCGGCACCCATACGACGCGCTCCTCAAATACGAGCGTGCTGTCGTAGAGCTTGGTAGCGACGATGTCACCGCCATCAGCGATGATCGCGTCCTGTTCGGTGCGGAGGTCATTCACGGCGTTGTTGTAGCTGATGAACGTGAACAAGCCTAAGCCGAAGGTGATGAACGCCGCTGTAATGGCAATGCCTTTGATCAAGTCCTTACTTTCGCGCGGCATGAATAGAATGATCACCGCCGCGATGATCGGGACAAAGATCAACAGGCTGAGAACTGGAAAACTGAGGGCTTCAACCATGGTTCGCCTGCATCCTTTGGGTTAGACCTGCACCGGGACGCCAAGCATCAGCGACACGGACGCATTGATCACGCTCAAAATCCAGTTTGGCGCGATCCCCGTGATCAGCATCAACGCCATGAGCGGCGCGATGGCGATCACCTCGCGCGCTTCAATTTCCAGCTTGTAATCCTTCCAATGCATGTTGAAAGGACCATGCAGGACGGCGCGAATGCCCTTGAGGATGTAACCGCCCGTGAACAGCAAGCCGATCATGCTGATCAGCGTGAGCGTGGTAAACACCGCCCACGAACCGCGCACAACCAAGAACTCGCTGACGAAGCCGTTCAAACCGGGCAGACCGAGACTCGCCATGCTGGTGAAGATGAAAATGCCGCCGTAAATCGGCGCTTTCACCCAGAAACCGCCGTACTGTGTCATATCGCGCGTATGCGTCTTGTGATAAATCGCGCCAGCCAGCAAGAACATCCCCGCCGAACTTAAGCCGTGATTGAACATCTGCAAGACCGCGCCGTTCATTGCAACGATTGCATCCTGCGCGTATTCCGTGCCGCCCGTCACCACCTGCTGACCGTAAGCGAGCGCGGCAACCGCGATCCCCATCGCCACGAAGCCCATATGATTCACCGAGCTGTACGCGACAAGCCGCTTGATGTCGGTTTGACCGAACGCGCTGAACGCGCCCAACACCACGCCGAGCATCGCCAAGAACGCGAGGACGGTTGCCCAGTTGGTTGTAAACACGCCCAACACGCTGAAATCGTTCACCCACACATCCGGGAAGAACGGGATCACCAAACGAAGGAAACCATACGCGCCGAGCTTGAGCATCACACCTGCCAGCAGCATTGATCCGGCAGTTGGCGCTTCACCGTGCGCGTCGGGCAGCCATGTATGGAAGGGCCACACCGGCACTTTAATCGCGAATGCGATGAAGAAGCCGAGGAACGCCAGCCCCTTAACCGTCTCCACGTTGATACCGAGGAACACACCGCCCACTTCATTGAGCGCGGGCCACAGGGCGCTGATCACGCTGATATTGAACGATGGACTTCCCGCGACGTAGTTCGCGAGTGCGGGGGTTGTCGCGCGCAGTGTTTCGACAATTTCCGCCGGAACCTGCGACACCGACCAGCCGATCAACTGAATAGCGAGGAGCATTCCCAACGAACCACCGAGCGAGTAGATGAAGAATTTCTTCGATGCGTACTCGCGTCCGGCGGGGCTGCCCCACTGGTTGATCAAGAAGTACATCGGAACGAGCGTCAGTTCGTAGAACAAGAAGAAGATCATCAAGTCCATCGCGCTGAACACGCCGTACGATCCAGCCGCGAAGAGCAGGATCAGCGCCATGTGCATATTGACGCGATCTTCAATTTCAAAGCTGATCAAAATTGCCAGCGGAGTCAAAATGCCCGTGAGCAAAATCATCGCCGCGCTGATGCCGTCGATTCCTAAATGCCAATCGACGCCGAGAACGGGAAACCACGGGACATTGACCTCTAAGCCGAATACGCCGGTCGCTGCCTGACTGCCCGTATATGCGAAGAAAACTGCAACGCTGATCCCCGCCAGCACAGCCGCGATGCCGACTGCGGTGTAGCGCACCAGCGTACGATACGCTGGCGCACTGGGGAGGATGAGCAGCGCCACCCCGCCGAGGGCGGAAGCGACGATCAAGAACGTAAGTACATCAATGCCGATAATCGTCATCATTCAGCCTCTAGGGGGAAGCCTGTAACACGCCGGTCGAAAGGGCGAACACGAACCCGATCACCAGCGCGACCACTACGATCAGCAGCATATACTGCTGGACACGACCTGTTTGAACCGACCTGATCCAATTGCCGAAGCGGGCGACCAATTCAGGCACGCCATCGCCAACGCCGTCGATCAGCCAACTATTGAGAACCTTGAACAGATCGCCGATCCAGATACCGACGCGGGTCACGGTATGCAGGAAACCGTCGATCAAACCCTTATCGATGAACAGGTAAGAGACACTGCGGCTGATCCACTGGGACGGACGCACCAAGATCATCTGGTACAGCTCATCGAAGTAGTACTTGTTCTTGAGCGTGGTATGGAACGAACCCAACACACTGATAAGCGGGTCAGGCTGCCCTGCTGTCAGCGGCTTACGACCATACACCACATAGCCGAGCCACAAACCGCCGAGCGCGATACCAAACGAGAACAGCACCGGAATAATATTGAAATCGAGGTGCGGCGGCGCAGTAATCAACGCCCCGCCGACCAACTCCGCGAACGGTGTTGATTCACCCGGCGAGAAAATGCCGCCCAAAATCGGGAAATCCGGGTGAACGCCG
>CALBRY010000072.1 GCA_937927665.1 uncultured Chloroflexota bacterium | reverse complement strand
GTCAGTCTACTCGGAACTTCCCGCCCATCACACAAAATGCGGATGAGCCATTTTACCGGGGGTAGACCACTATATTGAGTGCATAAAGTCCAACGAGGCGCAATAAGTCCGTACCATTTAAAGGATCTGTGAAGGTAGCAACAAAACTGGTTAGATCACGAAAGAAAGGACTTTCTCCATCATCGAAACGCTCAAACTTAACTTCCAACCATGCGGAAGTTCCCGTCAATAATTTGTATAAATTGTCATACTGTTGAGCTGCAAGCACAAGTGGTCAGCCAAATGCTGAAGAGTATACGGATCTACTTTTCTAAGTCGGTCAGCGGTTTGCTCATCCCCGCTCATGTCACGAGTTTGCATCCCCCGCCTCCGTTCCAAACAACTCGTTCCAAAGTGTGTCGGCGATTTGACCGTGCATCCCTTTCAAGTCCACGCGCTCTCCTTCGATTTCTTGCCTTGAGGCGATGAAATCAAAGAAACTAGCATGGTATAAACGATAACGAAGTTGAGTGTTACCTTCGTATTCTACCCGTTCTTCGTGCAAAAATTGACCCCACTCATTAATGACAGCACGAATACGTCGCTTGTCAACCACTTTTGAGAAGTCTTTGATAAGGTCTACAGATACAGGTTCTTTAACTACAGTGAGGGCCACTAATACGGGGAGTTTGTACTCGAACCACGCTTTTTGGTCTTGTCCCTTGAGACGTTGCCAAAGGCTTTCATAATAGTTCTGCAATCCGGCAGGAATAGCATCGAGCTTTAGATCTCGGTATGCACCACCGTCTATTTCGGGCAGCACGTAACGGAGATACATAAAATTACCTTCGCTTTTCTCCACTAGAATAATGACAAAACGTTCATCGTCAATTTGTTGTGCGACGATATATGCCCGAATACCTTGGCGAGGTAATTGGGCGGCAACATACTCTCGGATATCAGCCACGTTACCGGCACTGTCCTGTTCGATATCGAGTGTCTGCTGTTCTACATCGATACGTAAATTCAAAGGGATTTTGCGCATTGTTGTAACCACGTAAATCCCAACTGGAAGTGTTATGGGGAGGTATAGCACATTTGTACCAAGGGATACTCCTAAATTATCTACCTCATCTAGCGCATCGACTACAATGACGCATTTGCTCCCATTTAACTTCTCGGAGACTTCCCCAAGTAGCTTGTTCAGGAACCCTGCATCCTGAGTGGCCTCAGGTGGTAATACGGAATGCTCTAAGCCATAGACTGCGATGAGCTGTGCACAAACGTTTCTCAGAAAGTCACTCGCTTTATTGATCCCTTCAGCACGGATATTGAAGTGATGTATATATCCCCTACTTTTGACCAATTGCGCGGAGAGAGCCGTTTTTCCGATACCGGGGTCACCACGAACGATAAAGTAACCATGTGGGTTTTTGTCAATAAATTGCTGTATGGCGTCAAATACGAACTGGCGTCCCACAAACCCCGACGATTTCTCATTGATATAACGAGTGAAGTCACGGATTTGATCGCGAATGCTATATGATGCACGAGAAAATTGACCACTTAGGTCGCCGAATTTGGCGTCGATTAATGCAATAAGTTCGCCAAGACGGGTTTCGACATTTGAGAGCGATTCAACAGCCGCGGCATTCGATGTTGCAATAGCTGTAAGAGATTTGGAGTCGAATACGGGTTGGTAAATTTCGCTTGCTCTAAGCTCGTTCTGTAAATACCCGACGAATAACTTAGCCTCTTCCGTGAAATCACGCCATTGAGGTGGTGACTCCAAGAGTTCGCGCCACCGTTGGCCGATGAGCTTGAGATCTGGTTCGCGTTCAAAGCGGACGATCTGAGATAACTCGGCATTTATCTCCGGGTAACTAAGAAGCCCATCACGTTGGGTAATAGCTCTCGCTAGAAAAAGTCGCTCTCCTGTCGCATAACGTTCAACGGCTCGTGCGACAGCGAATTTAAAGGCATTTTTAGCTGGATCACCTTTCAATTTTGCGAAAAGGTCATTTGCAACATTACCAGCTAGAGCTTGGATAAATCCTTCAGCAGCAATTGTAAGTACGGCGGCAGACAAAGCTATCATTTCAAAACCTCAAGTCCCTTCAGTTCACACTATAATATTGTAATGGAAATACAAACTGGGACAAAAATTCGCTATGGCTGCGAAATAAGTGCTGCTCTTTATCGTCTGTAGATAATTTGTGTTGGATCGCAATTGCTCAAGTCAAGCAAGAATTTAGGGTATAAATCCGTGGAAAGTGTAAAAGTCTTTATCTCACACACAACCCGTGACCAACGGGATTTCACTCTTGCCCATCGATTGGCGGCGGGTATCCAAGCGAATGGCGGTGAGTTTTGGATTGCACCAGATAGTATACCACCAGGGGAGCGATGGGAAGAACACATCGTTTCAGGTGTAATGAAGGAATGCTCACATTTTCTGATCATAATCTCGCAGGCAGCTATTGAGGCTGAGTGGGTTTTAAAAGAGATAGAACTGGCACGCCAACGTCAATCGACTGATGCAACTTTCAAAATTCTCCCGATTATTGTTGGTAAGGTTGGCAATTACCCACATAGTGACTTCATCAGCAAATTGCAATGGATATCCTACCAAAATAATTTTGGATTACAACTCGACGCAGTAATTTCGGCACTTAAACTGAAACCGGCGATACCTGAAACATTGAAAACTGTCATCGAAGACAAAACGCGAGACTTTGTGGGCCGGAACAATGTATTTGCAGCATTAGATGATTTTCTCAGCTCAAATTCACGAGGCTACTTCACTATCGTAGGAGATCCAGGAGCAGGGAAGAGTGCTATCTTGGCAGAATTTGTGCGCCGAAGCGGATGTATTGCTCATTTCAACGTGCGCTCGAGTGGAATAAACACTACAAGTCAGTTTATACAAAGTATTTGTGCACAACTTATTACCCGATTTGGTTTACCTTTTACATCCATTCCGGATGACGTAGCTCGCGATGGGGCGTTTCTCGTTAGGATCCTGAATGAGGCAAGCGAGCAGGCAGAACGTCTCATCATTGCCGTTGATGCTCTTGATGAAGTGGAATTTAAGGAGCATCCAAAAGGCGCAAATATATTGTTTTTGCCCGCATCATTGCCCGATGGGGTTTTCTTCGTCTTGACACGAAGAGAAGTAGATTTGCCGTTTGTTGTGCATGAGCCACAGCTCGAGTTTAATCTGAACGAACACCGTTCGGAGACGTTCCAAGATGTGGAGCTGTATTTGAAGCAAGCTGCTAAACGAAGTGCTTTAGAGGAATGGCTTACCACTAAATCGATTGAGGTGGCTCAATTTGTTCAGACCCTCAAAGCAAACAGTGATGGCAACTTTATGTACCTTCGTTATGTTCTACCTGAAATCGAACGCGGAACATATGATGGACTCAGCCTTGATAAGTTGCCGAAAGGACTTGAAGGTTACTACGAAGACCACTGGCATCGAATGGGAATGGGGGCAAGGCCCTTACCACGTGTCAAAATTCGAATTGTCTACATTCTTTGTGAAGTTCGACAATCGGTGTCTCGACGGTTGATTACGCAGTTTGCTGATACAGTAGATATGCGAGTGGATGAACTTACTGTCCAAGAAGTATTAGATGAATGGAATCAATTCCTTCACGAACAACCAATCGAGAATGGAACGCAATACAGCATTTATCACGCGAGCTTTCGAGATTTTCTGCATCGAATGGATATTGTTCAGGCAGCAGGCGTGAGCCTAGCGGAAATAAATGGAATGATTGCGGACGACCTTTGGGATGATCTAATTGGATAGCAATACGGGAGTAAAGAAATATGGCAAACATCGTAAATGCTTACAGATTTGTTGACTGCTTCAAAGGTGACTTTATTGAGCTGTATGCATTTTCATACAATCCTATTTGATGCCACTTATTTCAAAACCGTGGAAAGATATTATAGATTTGACTGACTCAATCTGCCCGGGTGAAACATTTGGTATTTCAAGTACATCCCCTTTCTCTACGATAATTGGAAAACCTGCTCGCTTTAGATCAAAATTGGCAAAGCCAATATGATCTTCGAATTCCGGTTTCCTAAATCTTTTATATCCGAAAATACGCACCCATGGCAATTCCCAATTAACCTCTCCTTGTCTAACCCATACTACTTGTAAAGTTTTGTTTACCATTTGCATCCTCCTCAACAAACCTAGCCACTATTATACGAACATTTCCCAATCATGGTCAATCCAAGCGGCAATGTGCATTGCCGCTGAACGGACAGACAATGATAAACCAACTTCTACTTGCTCAAAATAAATACCGCAGTTTTCGATTGCCTGCAGAAATAGACTAAGATCGTGGAGATTCATAGCAGCAAAAGCATTTTTGAAGTTAGCTTTTTCTAATTCAACTTCTACAATGGTACCTAAGGTAGTCGAATGTATATCCACTTCCTCACTATATTTTCTTATGGTTGCTGTTGCTTCTTCAATGTTCCCTGCCTGTGCAAATATTTCGCTTAACTTGTACATCCCCATCAAATATTGAGTTTCTATATTTATTTTGTCAACGATTTGTCTAGCCTCATCGTTTCGCTCCAGTTGTGCCAAAATAGCTGCAATTTCACGAAAGGCAATTGCTCGAATATTATCATCTTGTATGACTTCCGCCGCCCTCTTTGCTTTATCAATAGCAAAATTTGCCTCATCGTGCCAATTCAGCTCTGCAAGTGTAGAGGCTATTTCTCGGAAGGCAGTTGCCTGAACAGCTTTATCTGTTAAATCCTCTGCTGCTTTTGTCGCCCTTTGCACAGCTGAAGAAGTCTCTTCAAAATTACCTGCTTTTGCACATGTGAATGAGTAACGACATAGCCATGAAATCTTTTGTAAATCGTTTGTTATTGCATTTGCAGTTTGTTGAGCTTCCTCAAACCGTCCTATCTGCGCTAAAGTAAGCGATAGTTCTCGAAGAGCTTCAGCTCTCTGCCAATCCTCTTCTATCACGTTTGCGGTCTCTTGAGCTTCCTCAAATCGACCTGTCTGCGCTAAAGTAAGCGATAGTTCTCGAAGAGCTTCAGCTCTCTGCCAATCCTCTTCTATCACGTTTGCGGTCTCTTGAGCTTCCTCAAATCGACCTGCCTGTGCTAAAGCAAGCGATAGTTCTCGAAGAGCTTCAGCTCTCTGCCAGTTATCATCAATTAAATGGATAAGGTTTCTTGACATAAGATACATTCGATTATTCGCGCCAATCAGTGCGATTGTACGTTGCGCATGTGATCGGTGCCATATATGTGTGATAGTCGCAGCGATATTAGAAGCGACTTGAAAATCTCCGGTTTCAGCTACCGACTTAGCTAAACGACTCAATGCGTTTGCTTGTTCCAACTCATCTTCTAAATCGTATGCAATTCTAACCGCTTCTCGAAAAGCTTGAGCGTCACCAAAATTTGAGAAGTCTACCGCCAATTTATCGATAAGGTGTTTTTCAGCTGACGTTTTCAGATACTCATTCTCAATGTTTTTTACGGTATTGATATTTTCATCAGTGTCTTGTAATTGCATTTTTAGACCTAGTTGCAAATATAACTCTGAACGCTCCGGTTCATCTCCAATATTGCTAATGCTTTTGTCTCGGCTTACCTCATGGAAAATCTCGGATGCCCTACTGATTCTGTTTTCCAACATCTCACACGCTATGTTTTCGAGAGTTGCTTTCCTAACACTAGTTTCTGAAATACCTCTAGCCCATTGGAGAGCTTCTTCATATTCCTGCTGTTCCGCTAGGATCAACGCGATATCGGATTTTGTAGTAGTACTCGAGAATTTCGGGGGATATGTTTCAAAGAATACTGCTGCCTCTTGCACTTTCCCACATTTTACAAGCGTAATTGCAATATCTGCGAATGCAGCAGATTGATTCCATTCATCTTTTACAGCTTGTGCTATGCGCTGTGAACGTTTGATGAGTGCACGAGCTTGTCGTCGATGACCAACTTTGTGTAGCAGCCATGAGCAACCGTTTAGAGTACCTACTTTGGCAGCTTGTTGCAGGTTCTGAAGATCTGCTAAAAGAAACTTGATAATGTCTAAACACTTCGTCACTTGATTGAGATAGATGTGTATATCTGCCAATAGAATATAAAGCTTATGTCTGTAATCAATTCGACGTATACTTGGGATAACATTACTAATTTCATCAATTAATTCTCTTGCTTCGAGCAACATTTTTGCTTCGAGCATTTCGCATGCAAGCTGATAGAGACGTTCCACTCTGATGACCCGATGATGTATTTCGGCACTCTTAACCCTAGCATCTTCCAATAGTTGCGGACGTAATTCTCCACGCTTGCGCAAACCCTTATGAAATGTCAACAATCCATCTAGCTGATGCAGAGGATCATTGCGAGTAAGAATGATGTTAAGTGCATCTTGGTCCTTATTTAAGGCGGTCAAGAATTGAATTTCTAAGTCTGAGTGCTCACTTTGGTCCGAATTCGTAACCTCTCTAGCTGCATATAATTGCACAACTTCAATGATTTCCTGTGCAAGCAAAGGATCGTTATATAGAGTTAATGCCAATTCCAACTCAGCTGTGAAATTACTTGTGTTTCCCAGACGTTCCTGTTTGGCTCGATACCATGCAGCATTCTTGACCAATAGCTGATGTAATTTTTCTCGATGTGTAGCAGCCGCAAGATGAGCACCTAAATTACGCAAGGTATATTCGTCTACCTGTATCATGCGATTGTAGTCAAGTTCAAAAGAGGTTTGATCTTCTGTAGACATGTCTTACTTATTCCCAGTTAACCGTTTCAAGATACATATATGGTCTAGACTTCGACTCAACTCGGACTGCTAAAGTAATTTTGTTACCTACCGAATTGAGGGCAACTGTGCAGTCTGTGATACCTCATACCCTGTGAGACATATATCCGATTAGTTTAAAAGAGACCGCATCACTTCGTAAGGCGTTTTACCATGAAGAGAAAGATGGGGTCGATCATAATAATATAAATATTCCCATGCCTCAAGCTTGGAATTCAAATCAACGTCATCGGTATAGGTGAGCAGTTGATAAAACTCGGTCTCATCGGTTCGGTGGGATCGTTCGACTTTTCCGTTGAGCTGAGGGGGTCGCGGTTTGATGTAGCCATGCTGGATACCTTGGTCTTCGACATGCTATCTGACCGTGTTGATCCGAAACGGAAACTTTTCGATCACATCATCGATAAACTGGATGGCGCACACTCTTGGTTGTGTTTCGGGAAGACTCGTAAAGCTCGAATGCGAGCCGCATCATCGATGGCGGTATATTGGTAGCATCTCACCTGTGGGGGCTACTTTGTGTATCTGAGGGAGCCACTGCGCTTCATGCCGCCCGTCGATAGTCATGATGTAACCCACCGAGTATGGGAAGCGCAGTGATTTGCGTACTTCGGCTTGACTCTGAAACTGAGCTCATGGATGGAACTGGCACCTCTCCGGCGATACCTTGATGAGGTCGTGCAGCATTAAAATAGTCAACGTACTCCTTCATCACACGATGCAAGTGACGCTCGTTGAGAATGATGATGTGATCCAAACATTCGCGGCGCACACTTCCCAGAAAGCGTTCACACACGGCATTGGCTTTGGGAGCGCGGATGGGTGTACGCAGGATAGTGATACCACTGGCAGCCCGCTCGAATTCGGCAGCATATTTCCGGTCGTTATCGCGAATCAAGAACCGAGGACGTGTGTCGAAAGGTGTTGCTTCGCGCAACTGCTGGGCGACCCATGCATCGGTTGGGTGAGCGGTCACGGCAAAATGAACGACGCGCCGCGAACCTAATTCAATGATGAAGAAGACAAAGAGCGTGCGAAACCAGATGTCATAGGTCTGAAGGAAATCGCAAGCCCAGATGTCAGAGGCGTGATTCTTCAGAAAGCTGCCCCACGTCTGACTGGGTTTACGAGCCGGTGGGGTAGATCGAACTTGGCGCATGTACTTGGCGACGGTGCGTTTGGTCAGATGATAGCCCAATTTTCTCAGTTCATCGCGAATGCGTTTTGATCCCCACAAGCGATTGTCCAGTGCCATGGTGTGGATGAGCGCGATCACGTTTTCGGGGACACGAGGCTGTGGAGTTTTGGCTTTAGACTTGTGATGCCAGAACAAACGGAAACCCTGACGATGCCAACTCAGCAGCGTATCTGGTTTGACGATCATCAGTGCCTCTCGCCACCATCGAAGCTGACTTGCCAGCAAGACGAGGAGGGTGCGGTCGCGTGAGGTGAGGACGGGACGCTTGGTTTGACGTTGGAGCACAATCAGTTGTTGGCGCAGAAAGGCGTGTACGGGTCTTCTCGCTTAACTCCGAAAAGAAGATACAGACATCGTGACTCGTTAAGATCCAGCCCTTCAACCATGAGAATGGAGGGAGCAGGATGGAGAGCGAGTGGGAACTTGACCGGGTTCGTTTGTATCAGCTGCGTGGAGCGCACCCCGACTGGACACTGAGGCAGTTGGCGACAACGCTCGAACGCAGTTTGAGCTGGGTGAAGAAATGGTTGAAACGGTTTCGGGAGGCGCAACCGCCGTCGCTGGCGATGTTCAAGAGCCAGTCGCGCGCACCGCATCATCATCCATTTCAGATCGTGCCGTTGGTGCGCGATGCGATTCTCAGTCTGCGTGACGAGCTCAAACAGCGCTACGGGCGGGTGGTGGGAGCGAAGACCATTCTGTATCACCTGCATCGCGAAGGCGACTTGTCGTCCAGTGGCGTGTATCTTCCGCGTTCGCCGCGCAAAATCTGGCAAATTCTCAAAGACGCGGGACGCATACCCACGCGGGTCACCGTTCATCATCCCGTGGAGCGTCCAGAACCCCTGCGCCATTGGGAAATGGATTTCGGGCAGTTGGGAGATGCCTTTGAGTTCCTGACGGTGGTGGATCGTGGAACGTCGATTCTGGTCGACACACCAACCCACGCCCATTTCAACGCGGAGACCGCACTCCTGGCGGTCGCTCGAATTTTCCTGCTGATGGGGCTGCCAAAGAAGCTGCGCTTTGACAATGACGCCCGGTTTGTCGGGAACTGGTTGATGGATGGTTACCCTTCCGCCCTGATGCGTTTTCTCCTCTGCTTAGGGGTGGAACCGGATATCGTGGAACCGGGCAGACCGCAGGACAAACCGTTTGCGGAGCGCTCCGTGCGCACCCTCAAATACGAGTGTCTCTGGCTGGATCCCCCACGGGACTGGTTGGATGCGGCTGAGGTTCTGCGCCTGTATCGTGACTTCTACAACCACGAGCGTGCTCACCAGTCTCTAGTCTGTGGCAACCGTCCCCCGTTCAAGGCGTTCCCCAACTTGCCAACACTGCCACCCGTTCCAGACAGCATTCACCCGGATGCCTGGCTGACGTCTTTTCATCGTCGCATTTTCAGGCGACGGGTTGCCCAGAACGGGACGGTAGGCATTGGGCGGCACGATTACTATGTCGGTTATGAGCAAGCGGGGAAACGGGTAGGCGTCTTGCTCGACGCCGAACGAACGGTCTTCCGCATTCTGCAAGGGAGTACGGTCTTGCTGGAAAAAGAGATCCAAGGGCTCGTCAGGCATCCACTTGCCTTCCAAGATTATCTTGAGCAGATGCTGACTGAAGCACGCACAACCGACACTCGCTAAAACGCTTCTTCACCCCACTTACCTCGTATGCATCCACTCCAGCCTGAATACGAGCCACGATGTCTGTATCTTCTTTTCGGAGTTAAGCGAGAAGACCCGTACAAGGCGTTCTCCGCGATCAGCTCGGATTTGCTGCGCGTGATGTCTGCAAGGGTGCCGCCTATTAGATGAGGTTTGGCAGGTTGGAAGCATTGCTTGACGGATCGCTCAAGTACGATAAAAAGGCGCGTGAGCGCTTGGTAGATGGCTAAGCGTAGAGCTTGAAGTTGCATCGAGAATTCTCGTTGTTGCCGGGGATGTCGGTCACGAAGTGATGCATTTTAGCTTCGTTTGCAGTTGACTCCAGCCCGGATAGCTCAAGTAGCCCCCACAGCGGATGAACCATTAGACTGGTGGTCGTCCATCGTTTCAACAGTGACTCATCGTAAATTCAACGATAATTGTCATATATTAGACATAATTAAAGTCATATATAATACACAGCATAAGGTAGACTTTCCTGTTATGCTTGGTGTAAACAGAGACAATCTGCTAGTAAATAGTATTTCAACTTGAGGCAATGCTATGTCGTCATCCGCTGAGAATGAAATTCGTAAGCGTATCTTGTTTTTGTATTCTCAACTCCGACAAACATCAATCAGTTCGGAATATTGGAATGAGCAGTATCAAGAAGAGATAAAATCACAATATGATAGAGAACAGGCACGGTTAGGTAGAGAATTGCAGCAGAGGCTGCAAGATATTCAATCTAAGCATGCACTGCTTCGGAAGAATGCTGAAGATAGCGTGACAGAAGTTGTTAACGCATTGGGTGTTCTTGCGGCAGACTGGACCTCCCCTAAATGGAAATCCTTCACTGAAGAGGTCGCTCACGGCAACGAAATTGATCCTTTAACTAGACTAGTAGTTGAGCGCAGTGGTTTTGGTGACACTAAATCTATCCCTAACAGCGTCCGCTTAGGTATAGTGAAAGAAACTGGAGTACCGCGACCATTTTCAATGGTACCCGCCCTTGTTCCTTTGACCGGTTACAAGCATATTTTGATCGTGTCGAAAGGAGCGGCAAAATCCAAAGCGCTCAGGCTACTTCAGTCAGTGGT
Source organism: uncultured Chloroflexota bacterium (assembly GCA_937927665.1). Lineage (GTDB taxonomy): Bacteria > Chloroflexota > Anaerolineae > Aggregatilineales > Phototrophicaceae > Flexifilum. The sequence continues at coordinate 8,124 of CALBRY010000072.1, read as the reverse complement.
AACTCGTGTAGCAGTAACTTTTCCTGTTTCGTCAGCAAAATTTGTATTTGTAGATCCTCTTGGTCTTGGAGATAACTTTCCTTTTAAACGTCTTCCAGAATCCATTAGAGGAAATACTGTCTACAGCGAATCCGATGAAATACGTGTTCAACTTCGCGAACTAACAGAGCATTTAAGGCGAGTGACGCTCAGATATTTAGCCAGAGAGTATGACAACATTGAGGCGTATAACAGAGACGCTGAAGAAGTTGTAGAGCCTTATCGGTTTCTTTGCTTAGCAGATTTCCCTGCGAAATTCGATGCAGATGCTGCCACCCGCCTGTTGAGCATTGCAGAGAAAGGGGTACGAACAGGTGTGTATCTGCTAATGCATGTACATCTGGATTCTGCAATGCCTAGAGACTTCGATTTCGAGTCGCTAAAGCGAACCGCAAATGTCATTACCGCAACAAACGAACAGTTCACGTTCCTATTGGCTGACCAAACTTACAGCTTCATTCCTGATGATATCCCGTCAAGCGACCTGTTTAATAACTTGCTTGACCAGGTAAATAAGCAATCGAAATCCGAGCTTTTTAAAGGGATACCCTTTAGTAAAATTGCCCCTCCTCGCTCGAAATGGTGGGAAGGCGATACTAAAGAAATGATACAGGTTCCGATTGGTCGCACCGGAGCCCGCGATGAACTTATGTTCTGGCTCGGAAAAAGAGAAGACGGTCGCATTTCCGTCCACGCCTTAATTGGAGGACGTACACGCTCAGGAAAAACAACGTTATTTCATACCCTTATCATCGGTCTCGCACTGCAATATTCACCAGACGAAATAGAGCTCTACCTTCTGGACTTCAAGGAGGGTGTTGCCTTTAATGCATATGCCATGGCACGGCTTCCACATGCACGCGTAATCTCGATAGAAAGCGAAAGAGAATTCGGCCTAAGTGTACTGCGTAGACTTCAAGAAGAACTAGAACACCGTGGGCGATTGTTCAAGGATGCAAGAGTTGAAGACATAACTCGTTACCGTCAACAAACTGGCAACAGCCTTCCTCGAATTGTACTAATAATCGATGAATTTCAACGGATTTTTGTCGAGAATGATGTACTTGCAAATCGTGCTGGACTAGTATTAGAGGATCTTGCTCGTCGTGGTGGTGGATTTGGAATTCACCTCGTTCTTGGTTCGCAGTCAGTTCAGATCGCAAATCTAGCAAAAACAACTTATAGTCAGTTTGCGACGAGAATAGTATTACAGTCTTTTGAACAGGATGTTGCTGCACTCCTTGGACCGGACAATGTTACTGTTGCAAATATGCTTGAGCGCGCGGGAGAAGTAATTTACAACGATGACGGCGGGCGAAAAGATCGAAATCAACCTGGACAAGTCGCGCGGTTAGTAGAAGATGCTCTCCCGACAATACTAGAGCAAATCAATGATTTTGCTCGTAGCAGTGAAAGGAAATTTCAACCAAAGCATGAACCTATCATTTTTCGCGGCGACCAGCCATCAGATATAGGGGATAATTCGCCACTTAATCAATTGTACGATTTGAGTGACTGGCCATCAGGACAAGAAACAAAGGAAATTCTTGGCTCGAAAGATTGGATTGCGAGCGAGAAACCTTCAATAGCGTGGATAGGGGAAGCTATCGAAATCAAACCCCATACAGGTGTGATCTTTCGAAGACGAGGGCGTTCTAATTGCGTAGTTATTGGTGACGATGAACGCACTGTTATGGGCATGATTGGGGGTAGTTTGGTTAGCTTAGCTGCATTCTATCCGCCACATCTCGTTCGTTTTCGCATTATCGATCTGAGTGTTCAGAACGAAAACTGGAGCGATATGTGTACAGATTTTCAGCGTCACTTCAGTTTTTTAGACATTAGAGTTGGTTTTTGGCAAGAGGCATTTGAGATTATAGATGAAATTGCATCCATCACTAAGCAACGACAACAAGATCGTGAGCAACAACACAATGGCGAAGAGCCAACCATCTTCTTTATTCTGATAGGTGCGCATCGTCTTAGTACGCTGGTACCTGTGCCAGCCCGACTTGGAGGCAGAGATGAACCTTCGGAACACGCAAACAAGCTTATTGAAATCTGGCGACGTGGTTCCGAAGTAGGCGTGCATTCTATGATTTGGTGTGATAATGCAAAAACTTTTGATAGTTACTTTGGAAGACAACAACTAGCTCTTTTCAGCTACCGAATCGCCTTGCTTATGACTAAGGATGACTCGCAATTCCTACTAGGTGAGCCGTTGGCAGGAACTCTCCAGTCAAATCGAGCGCTATTACAGAACAACGAACGAGCTGGAATCCTTGAAAAGTTTAAACCTTATGGGTTCCCTGAAAACCAAGGTGAACGCGATAACTTGTTCAAAATGTACGGCGTAAAGTTACAATCACGATTTGACGGAAGTGTATGAACAGCAATTCACTAAACATCGACAAGATAAATACAACTCTTTCTGACGCACTCAAGTTCAACTTGGAAGCACGCCAGCAACTTGACAGAGCGTTAGAGTCCGCTCGACAAGCGCACGACGAGCAACTGCGCCAACTCGATGAGACCTATAAACAGACAAGAGAGCAAGCGGCTGGCCATCTTGATGCAGTTCATAGTGCATTGAATAATGCCCGCCAGATTCTTCGTCGTGATAAAGTAATTCCTGTTAATATGGTTGAGCCCGCGGGCTTGGAAGACTACAAGCCAGAATCTAGTGTTGAGCCATTAATTCAGCTTGAACAAGCTCGGATAAATGTGAATTTGACACTCGAATCTATTAACAAGAGTTGCCAAGAACTAATTGCAGAACGGAAACATCAAGAGGATCTGAGATATAAACAATGGAGGAAAGAGTCAGAAGGAAGGGACAAAGAATATAAGAGGATACAAGAGCTAGTGTTGCGGCAACAGCGACGCCAAAGAAAGCGACGCTTGGCGTTGCTTGGTGTTGCAATTGTGGTTATGTTGTTGTTAGTTTTTGCGGTTGGCATATATTACTTACAGCAACGAGAGCAAGATGCAATTACGTCTGGATTAGCTTACCCAACTCTTATAAGCTCAACCCCTACAGGTGACACGACAAATAGCACTGGAGCTATGGTGCTACGAGAAACAGAGACTATTTCACCTACATCAACAAGTATCTCTCTAGACTCTCGTACAGTGGGTGAGGGTTTTGCTATACGATCGACTCTAGTACCAAAATAGCGCATTGTGCTTACTCTCAGGGATGTATCGTGGAATAGTGTAGTTGGAGAAAGTAAACACCTGTTCTTGAGATGTGGTGATAATCATATTTGCTCTTTTGTCGTGGACGCTAATCAACGTCTTATTGGCACAATCTTCAAAGGGTCTGATTTTGCCATCGTAAGCGAATGGTATACAGTCGAGGTTTGTTACCTTAGCGTTTGGGTTCTTGCCCAATATTTACGATTGCTTGGAAAAATAACCTCAGAGATTTGTAACACATATATTTACACGTTATTTGGGAGCAGCAATCAATGTCAATGGACGATCTCTACACAGAACTGAAAAACTTCATATCCTCACTTGATGTATTTAACGAAAGTACAAACAAGAATTGGGATGAACTGCAACGCGAGTGGCAGTATGCGGATGAACTTTGGCAAGATGACCAAGCCCGTCAGCGATTTGAGAAGGAATTTGGAGAGTTGGGGAATTTGCTTCGGATATATCGTGAACAGTACGGGCAAGCATACCTCAAATTTCTGATTGACCGTCAACATGCTCTTGAAGAGTATTTCGGTTATTAGGAGACAAGATGTCTACAGCAGATCCAAGCAAATTGCGTCAAAGACTCGAAGTACTCTTGTCAAAACTAGGACGTTTTGATACGGATCTTCAGGCTGACTTTACATCATTGGATGCCAGATGGAGTCAATTAGATCAGGTCTGGGATGGGATCGCCTATCAGGAGTTCGTTGCACACTGGAGTGGTGTTCGTTCGCAGATTCAGCAATATGTTAGTATGTCAAAAAAATACGAGCAATTCCTCAGTGAACGAATCGCGGCCTTAGAGAAAGTCGAACGAACAGGAGGCATATAGTGGTTGAGCCGAGGCAAATCGTTGAGTCCTTACGAGATGTCGAAGTAGTGTTACAACGCTTTTCTGGTATGGCCACGAATGAGCTGCGGCGAATAGAGCAGACAATCTATGGGGTGGAGCGAAGTCTAGAGCAACGCCAGACCGAAATTGAACGAGAATCACAGCAAGCGAGAACCGAACTCAGTATTTGTTTGGCTAGTGGTTACTTTGATGAGAATGGCAATTACCACGCTCCAGACTGCTCAGCACATATGCAGCATGTTTATGAGATTGATCAGATTTTGAGCCAGATACATCGTTTGATCCAATTGCTTAATAATGCGGCGAGTCAGTATCGTGCTCAGGCGTCGCAGTTGGAAGAATTTGTAGAGAACAAAGTGCCAGCAGCATCGTATTGGTTGCGCGAACGTCAGCAAGCACTAGAGAGATTTGAGAGGTCGGGTGGCGACCTTGGTAGTTTATCAGGAGGAGTGTCCTACCCTAAAACCAGTAACAGCCAATCTGGTTTTTCAGATGCTAAAGGGCGTAATCTATCTATTCGTGTTTACGATGTTTTGGGAGACCAAAAACAAATTAGAGTCTATGACAGTAGCAGGACTCCAAGTCCGTCCGATCATCTGACAATCGGAGATGCAGGAATGGCAAATCTCCAGTTTGAAAGGAATGCTAGCGGCGGAGTCGAACGTGTTAGGTTACAGGACATTCAAACTTATCCTGTTTATCAGAAATCTGGTGTCGGTAGCAAAGTATTAGATCGAGTAGAAGCTATTGGGTGGGGGATCGGTGCCAAGGAAATCTATGGAGATGCACCAAGTGATCCTGTAACACGACAATGGTATGCCAAGAGAGGCTATGGATTTCGGTTAGGCAACAGTGGGGGCACCGAGGTCTTTAAGAAACTGAAGAATTAGTGGTTGGATCTGATGTTGCAAACTTGGCGAACTGACCTTATAGTACTCAGCATTTATCTCCCATTCGAATCCTCCACAAATAACTAAGGTTTGAAGGATTCAGTATGCTTCACAATGAGTATGTCTCTATTCAGAATGACTGGCGCGAACTAGATACCGTAATATCTGACAGTCGCGAACTTTGGAACGATGCTACACGTAAGGACTTCTATGGGCAATACTGGGGAGATATGGTTCAAATCGTTAATGTATATCTCAGTTGTCTGTATGAACTTGCTGAAACGATCGATTATGTTAAGCAAAACATGCCATAAATCATTGCTACCGACACCTCTAATGCTTGAACATGAACTTCAATTTCGCTGCCAGGACGGCGAGGAAGAGTTCCTCAAGTCGTGAAGCGCGAGGTTCGTGTTCAGTTGAGGTTGCAGGATGCGGAGTTGATGCCGCAGGACAAGGATTTCAAGATCTTTATCAACAGATGACTTGGAGGGGAGGGTTGTGATATGTCATACCCTGTAAGACATTCTGCCAGTTATTGTAAGAGAGACCGCATCACTTCATAAGGCTGTGGGGGCTACTTCGCACATCTGAGGGAGAATCTACGTTTCACGCTGCCCGTCGATAGTCGTGATGTAGCCCTCCAAATATGGGAAATGCGGTAACCTGCCCACTCGGCATCGGCTCAGAACTCGAGTTCATCGATGGAATTGGTACCTGTCCAGAAATGCCTTGATGAGGTCGAGCCGTGTTGAAATAGGCAATATACTCCTTGATCACGCGGTGTAAGTGACGCTCGTTCAGAACGATCAGGTGATCCAGGCATTCGCGGCGCACACTCCCCACAAAGCGTTCACAGACGGCATTGGCTTTGGGAGCGCGGATAGGTGTGCGCAGGATCTCGATGCCGCTGGCCTGTATGGTGGAAAAACCTCATCTGAGAGAAGATTCAGGCAGCATCGCGGTAGTAGTCATGCAGGATTCCTCCAAGAACGTCACGGCAATGGACGGTGCCGCGCTGCGGATTGGAGAACGGGATGGGAGCCTGTTGATTGATGCCTTGATGAGGACGGGCGGCATTATAGTAAGTGGTGTATTCTCTAAGTACACGGAGTAGATGTCGTTGATTCAGAATAAGCAGGTGGTCAAGGCACTCGTGTCGAATTGAGCGCACCCAGCGCTCGGCCATCGCATTGGCTTTTGGCGCTTGAAACGGTGTCCGCACGATTTCCATGCCCGTAACCCCAAAAAACTCGGATTACGAGAGAAATCGAGCCAGGCGGCGTCTCGTTAGTAGGCATTGATGAGGCCCAAGACGCTGCGGCAGTGAATGGTTCCAGCTGGTTTTTGTGCTGGTTGTGGTATTAGTGTTTCCTGCTCGATACTTTGATGGGACGAGATTTGGGCGCAGCAAGCGGGAACCTGTGACAACTCAAGCCGTGCGTTAGCGTAGCAGTCAAGGTCAAAACAGGTATTCACCAGTCAAAACACTGCCAAGATGGTGAATAAGGAAGACAACAGATCGATATAATACCGCGCTTTCAACGGGTATTTATGTTGTTTTAGAACTTCAAACTGATTCGGAGTGTTTGTGTCTCCATGCTAGAATGTCTTCATGAATGGGTGCAGAAGCATGAACGATACTCTGCTAACGGACAAAGTGGAAGACGAATGCCCGCGCGCGATTTATACCACCAACATGTCGTCAATGCGCTGCGCAAAGACGGATGGAATGTAACGGACGATCCTCTGCGTCTGCGGCTCGGCAAGAAGGACATGTACATTGATCTTGCGGCCGAGCGGGTTTTGTGGGCAGAAAAGGGGACGATCAAGATTGCTGTGGAGATCAAGAGCTTCCTCGGCGCGTCGGATTTGAGCGACTTGCATGATGCGCTCGGCCAATTTGTCCTTTACCATGATGTCTTAAAGGAACTTCAACCCGATCGGCGCTTATTCCTGGCTGTTCGCGACACTGTCTTTGCATCCGTGTTTGAAGTGCCGATTGGTCAACTGCTGCTCAGGAATGAGCGCGTTCAACTGGTGGTGTTCGATGTGGAACAAGAGGTAATTGTCAAATGGATACCCGAGATAATGACCGCGAGTTAGTTGAGCGTATTCTCACGGACTACGCCAGCATTCCCTATCCAACGAGTGATGCACTGCACACACAGACCATTTTTGATCGGTCAAATGATCGGTATGTCCTAATGAATGTGGGTTGGGAACAAAACGCTGGTCGCAAGGAACGTGTCTACTATCCCCTCATTCAAATCGATCTCATCGATGGGAAGTTCTGGATTCAGCATGATGGGACGGACGTAGGAATTGCGAAAGAATTAGAGCGAGGTGGCATTCCGAAGACTCGGATCGTGCTCGCATTCCGTGAACCGGAGGTGCGCCCCTACACCGAATATGCAGCCGGTTAGCGATTGGCGTAGTTCCAGATCGTACCTACGCTGAGATCCAAGAGGTGGGCGATATCTGGATAGCTCAACCCCTGTGCGCGCAGTTCAATTACCTGCTCTCGTAGCTGCTGCTTGTGGGGATCGTTCGTTTGTTGTCGAGGGGAAGTGGACACGCGGTAGATACGAAATTCAACGACGAAATATCTAGGCGAGGGCTGGTATCCCGTTAGGGTTTTGAACCCGTGCCGTCACTATGAAAACCAAGAATATAACCGCTCAGTCGCCGATTTTTTGGCGCGGCGCAGCGAACGGGAACCGTTGATAATTTCCGGCATGCTTTCGCGTTCCAATCGCGGTCGAACACGACATTCATCATCCCAAACGCTGTCAACGGGGTGAAAAAAGACAATGTCTGGGCTCAATAGCTCGCTCTCAGCGCCGTAAATGGGAACCGTTGATAATCCCCGATAGGCTTTCGCGCTCCAGTCGTGATTGAAAACGACATTCATAAGTCCCAAACGCGATCAATGGGGTGAAAAAAGACAAGCACTCGCCCTAACACTCCGTTGAGAGCGGGGTGTTTTTGTGCTTTCGGCATGTCAAACGACCTGTGGCACGGGGTAGTGCAATAGGTCGTGAACGAACCAGAGAGGGTCGGTGAGGTGGAGTGCCATGGCAGGTGAACGTGAACGACAGCGCTGTTTCAAGCCGGGAACTTCGAGTGCTAAGGACT
>CALBRY010000071.1 GCA_937927665.1 uncultured Chloroflexota bacterium | reverse complement strand
TGTCTTTTTGCGGCTTAACCCGATCACCGCTGTGATCATTCTCTCGCTGTTCGGTTGGTCGGTGAGCACGCACCTGATCCCCCATGATGCCCTTGCACTGCTCATCAAAGGCGTGCGTGATATAAGCGTGATGGCATGGTGCGTCTTCATTCTGCTGCCGCTGCACCTGCGCTGGTTCCAAGCCGAACGTGTTCGACCGATGAAGCTGATGTATGGCATGAACTTCGCGTGTTACACCGCGCTTCTCGTGCAGAGTGTGAGCACGGTTGGGATTGCGCTCGGTGTCGTCACGCGCACGCCCGTTGATGCGCTGTATCCCATCGAGCGCGCATCGACATATCTGTTCATGGCGCTGCTGCTCACACTCATTTTCCCGTATCGCTGGCTGATGCCCGCCTTATACCCGCGTCAATTTCGCATCTATCTTCGGATGTGGCGGCTGGAGCGAGCGGTCAGGCGGTGGGCGGCGGAACCGCCGCTGCTGGAACCGCTGCCGCTCAACCTCCTCGAGCCGGATGCGATCGAGCTAGCGATTTATCAGAAGGTGGTGACGGTGCTGGATATATTCCCATCCATGCAGGGAAATGAGGCGTTGAAAAGGCGGATTGCAGCGCAGGTTGATCCGAACGCCGCCTATCCTGAACTGCTCAAAGCACTCTTGGAGGTGCGTGTATGACTGATGTGATGCCCGATCACAGCAATAAGTTCGCGGTGTGGATCAGCCGGATAGTCCATCCGTTTCTGCTGCCGATTCCGTCCACAGTCGTTATGCTGAGCGGCAACCCGCTTGGAGAAGTCGTCAAGTGGACAGTCATCGTTTTGGGGATGCTGCTCGTGCCGGGGATCGCGCTGGCAGCATGGTCGAGGCGGCGCGGACGACACCTGCATGTCCGTGAGTCGCGCAACATGTTGTATCTGATTGCGTGGGGGCTGATTTTCGCCTGCTTTGCCGTCGTCGCGCTCGGAGGCGCGCCGCGTGAGCTTGTCGCCTCGATTGGTGCGATGGTCGTGTGGATACCAATGCAGTGGGCGATCAACCGCTACGTGACCAAGATCAGCATGCACTCGGCGGTTGCGACCGGGTCGTTCATGACGCTGCTGATGGCGGGAAAGCTGGTGCATCCCGCCCTCGTGATCGGCTATCTCATCATCGTCTTGCTGACGCTGTGGTCACGCATCGAGACGCGCAATCATTCCGTGCTGCAGGTGATGATGGGCGCGCTCGGCGGCGTACTGCCGGTGCTGATCGTGTTTCCGCTGGTGCTGTGAAAATACCAGAGTCCAGAATGCAGAGATCAGAAAACAGGGCTATCCTTCTCTACGTTCAGGAAGAGCGGGCACAACGGAATCCATAGTAGTCGCTCATATTATCTGGATAACCCCTGACGCGAACGGCGGCGCGCAGATTTGCAGGATCGGAATAGAACCACGAGCCACCCCGCAGCATACGCTGAACATCTGTGCTATACCCGGTATCCGCCTCACGTCCATCGCCTTCGACGATAGGGTACGGCTGATACAACGAAGATACCCACTCCCATACGTTCCCGCTCATGTCCATCGCACCCACCCAAGACGCACCCGCCGGAATACTGCCGACGTTCGCTGCGTGTTGCGAACTGGTGGGATTCCTTACCGCTAGATTCTCTTCCCAGTCATTCCCCCAAGGATACATCCATCCACTGGGACCGCGCGCCGCGTACTCCCATTCCACTTCGGTGGGCAGCCGCGCATCGCGGCTTTCGCAGAAATGCCGCGCTTGAAACCATGTCACGCGCACACGCGGGAGGTTATCACCACTCCAAGAAGACCCCGATGAGCCGTATTGCCCGTTGGTGACTTCCGTCTGGTCAATCCAGAACGGTTCATCGAAGCACTGCCGCCCACCATCAGGTACACCAATACTGCCTAAATTGTACGCATCAGGATCGTTTCCCATATCAAAACAGCTTGCCGGAACCAGCACCATCGTCACGCCGTCAAAATCTTGTTCCACTGGCGCCCAATCTTCGTTTCGGGTTACCGGCGTAGGCGCTGGCGTAACCATCGGTGTGTCGGTTGATGCTGGCGTGAATGTGAATATTGTTGTATTCGTCGGCGTGAAAGTGGCAGTCGTGGTTGCCGTCGCCGTTGCGGTGTTCGTCGGCGTATTAGTCGCAGTCGGTGTGGGTGTCGGTAGGGCAGGAAACACGAGTGTGCAGCGTGGCGCACCCGCCGGACAGATTTGGGGAATTTCGCCCAGATAGAAGATCAAGGTGCGATCCCCTTGCTCATGCCAGAAAACATCCCCCGCCGCCATCAGTTGTGTGAGGGTGGTGATCGTTTGGCAATCCAATGGGAGCGTTGCGCTGCTAACACTGATTATCTGAAAACAGATCGGGGCAGGAAGGCGATTGTAGGGCAGCCCACGAAAAGCGGGCAGTAACGCCAAATCGCGGCGCACGGTCTCGCCTACTGCGGTAGTCGCCTGTATGTACAATCCTGTGATGTCGGGAAATCCCGCATCAGGCAGATAAAGGGTGAGGCTGTCTGCGGAGCGGTAGACGACGATGCGAACGGTTTCCCCCTGAGCATTGGTGCTGGAAACAGTGACCGTCAGCAGAATCAGAAGACTCAACAACAAGGGTGAAAGTGTCACACGCCGCATGGAAGAAGCCTCACCTATCATGACACGGAATATCGGAAAGTATAGCAACTGGGGATTACGAAAACCACAAACGAACCCGCTCTGATTATTCCCCACAGCAAATGCAAAATTACACCAGTTTCGCCGCTCAAATTCGCTACGCTGAATCCGTATTCTTTCAGTTGGGAGCGAGATTGTGCGGCGTCGTGTGCTGATAGTTCTGGTTCTGCTCTGCCTGCTGGCATGGTCAGCGGTGTTTGTCCTGATCCGCGCGCAGCCGCCGGATCGGGTCGTTGTCATTCCCACCTTGATGGTGCTGCCGTCGCTCACACCGTCCCCGACCCCCACACCGACGCTGACTCCGTCTACCACGCCGACCATCACGCAAACAACCACACTCACCCCAACGCCTGAAACACCGACCGCGACGCTTGACACCCGCGTCATCGAGATTACGGCGTATATGCCCGGCGTGTATGTCCCGCCCTCGTTCACACCGCTGCCGCCGGGGGTTCGCATCATTCCCGCGCCGCCCAACCCGTTTGAGCCGCTCCCCGACGCGACCCCCAGCGCGCCGCCGTTCTCCGGCTGGTCCAGCTTCGCGTCCGACC
>CALBRY010000070.1 GCA_937927665.1 uncultured Chloroflexota bacterium | reverse complement strand
CGATCTGCGCGCTTCTTCGCCCACATTTATGAAATCCCAAACGCTCGAAATCGGTGACACCAACGAAACCGGCGTATTCATTCCCGAAGGTGTCGCGCACGGGTTTTATGCTGTCACCAACGCCTCGATGATCTACTACGTTAACCAGCACTATACGGATGGCAGCGACGAAAACAGCGTCGCATGGAACGATCCTGATCTCGGCGTCGCGTGGAATATCTCCGGCGATCCAATCGTCTCGCCGCGTGATGCCGATGCACCGCGCTTCCGTGATCTCCCCCCGGAGAAGCAGCCAAAGTAAGCGCACACACCGCCTCATCCCCTCATCCCGCTTGCGCGGACTGAGGGGAACCCTGCAAAAATCTCTTTGCGTCCTTGCGTTGATGCCCTGTCTTTTCCCTATTCTCTGCGTTCTCTGCGGTTCACCAGTCTCTACGCGCTTTCCACCGGCTTGGTGGCGATCAACACCAACCAGTCACCCGACTGCACCGTTTTCCCATCTTGATTGATGATCTTCACCCCGAACGTGATCAACCCGCCGCCAAGCCGCGCATTCGGCTTGTCTTTCGCCTTCACGATGATCTCGACATGCAGCGTATCCCCGATATACACCGGCAGACTGAATTTCATCTCCAACCCGCGAAACGCTACCACCGTCCGCTCCATAAAGCCGAGTTGGTACGCTTGTCCTACCGCATAGCTCAAGCTCAACATACCATGCGCGATCCGCTGACCGAACGCCGTCGTTTTCATATATTCCGCGTCCATGTGCATCGGGTTGAAATCCCCCGTCAGCGTGCCGAATTGGACAATATCCGCTTCGGTGATCGTCCGTCCGCGTGTGACCATCCGCTGACCATCGACCACATCCTCGTAATACAGCCCCTTCGGAGCGTCATCCAGATAGCCCATAATCTGATTCTCCCTGTGTTGTCTTGATAGCACGCGCCGCACTATGCTACAATGTCCGGCAAACGTCCGCTGGATGAAGAAGGATAACTTGGACGACACGCCCTTACCAAGCCTTGCGCTTCTGGGCTTTTTCATATTGTTGTACGCATGCGTACAGCTTGCATATGCATCGCTGACCAACCTGCGCTTGACTGCTTACAAGGAACGCGCCGAAGAAGGGAACCGTCAGGCTCAGCGCACACTGCGGTTGGTTGAAAACCTCTCTCAGCTTTACATCACCACCCATTTGCTGGTTACGGCGATCCAAATTGCGATCGTTGCAACAGCGATCCTCTTGATCGCGCAGCCCATTGTCACACAGCCGCAGAGTCCGTTCACCAATCCGCTGATTGGCTATTTGATCATCCTGATCCCCGTCGGATTGATCACCGTCATCGTCGGCGATTTGATCCCGTCGATCATCGGACGCGCCGCCGCTGATACGCTTGCCGCGTTCGCCACGCCGGTGATGATTCTGTTGATGTTCATTTTGCGCCCGCTCCTGATCATCCTCAACGCGATTCAGGCGCTTGTCTCGCGTGTGACAGGTGGCGAATCGATGGAAAAGCATGTCACCGAAGAGGAGATCATGTCGCTGGTTGATGTTGGACACAGCGGCGGCACGATCGAACCGGACGAAAAAGAGATGATCTATTCCGTCCTCCAGTTCAACGAAACCACCGTGCGCGAAATCATGATTCCCCGCCCGGATATCACCGCGATTGAGATCGATCAACCGCTTGCCGATGCCTTGAGTCTCGTAGTCGAAAGCGGACATTCGCGCATTCCCGTATACGATAACGAAATCGACGATATACAGGGGATTTTGTTCGCCAAAGACCTGCTCACGCTCGTGCACGAGGGCAAGCTGGAAAAAGCGACGATCCGCCAGTTGATGCGAAAAGCGCATTTCATCCCGGAAAGCAAACGCGCCGATGATCTGTTCCGCGAAATGCAGCAGGCGCGCATCCATATCGCCATCATTGTTGATGAATATGGCAGCACCGCCGGATTGGTCACCATCGAGGACTTGATCGAAGAAATCGTTGGGGATATCCGTGACGAGTACGATCAGCAGGAAGAAATCGAGTTCTTGCAGCTTGACGAAAATACCTTCATGATCGACGGCACGATCCAGCTTACGGAGCTAAACGAGCAGTTAGAAACCGATCTCTCTACCGAGGACAGCGACACGTTAGGCGGGTTTATTTACAGCCGCTTAGGGCAGATTCCGCAGGTGGGGCAGGTCATGGAAGTTGATAATCTAACATTTCGTATCGAGCGCGTGGAAAATCGCCGCATCCGCAAAGTACACGTCACGCGGAAGACATCACCGCCCACCGATCCGCCATCAGAAACCGGGCGCGATCGCGTCCGCAATACCGGGCTTCAAAATCGTATTTCCCCCGGCGCATTGAGCTAAACCCGCCGTCCACTCCCCGAACTCGGGGAGTGGGTGCGTCTTTGCGTGAATGCTCTTTCGTCACCCTACCGCATCCGCTGATCGAGCCGCGCCGGAAGATCCAGCGCCCGCGCGATATACAGCGCCGCCGCATGGATCGGCGTATAAACCGTATGCGTCGTCAGCGGCGTAACCTGATCCTGATTGCTCGACGTTTCCGTCACAGGAATCGGATCATCGATGCTCAATAAATTGGCGAGATGCTCAAAATCGCCTTCTTTCGTCCGCAGCGATAGCTCCCCATAATGGGCGCGGCGCGAAACAGGTGGGCGTTTTTCGTTGAATTTGCTCACAACAAGGCTTGCATACACCGAATCAAGCTGCGCCGCTGCCATTGACCGTACCGGACGGCGTCCGCGCATCTCGCGCACCTGTCGCATTTCCCCGTCGATATTCAACCGTTTGATAGCCCTAAACGTCCGCACCAGTGTGATAAATGCCATCAAGAACATCAGCGCCGCGCACACAAACCCGGCGATCACCAGCGTTTCAGAAGGCGGCGCGGGAAGATCGATCAGTGTGCGTCCGCCAATCTCAATATTGATCCCGCTCATGCGCGGCAGTGCGATTCCACTTGTCAGCGACGACACCGCGAGAACCAGAAACACGCCCGCAAGAATCACATACCATAAAACCCGCAGCAGCCGCGTTCTTCCCCAGCTTGGAGCGCGCACCAGATCGAACTGCGCCGGGGCACGTTGAATCAACGTCCAGCCGCTCAATTTGATCGGCAGTGGATAATTCAGCGGCGGCGCGGGGATTTCGATTGGCTTCGGTGGGGGGGCAGGTTTTGCCGGAACAAACGTAAACGGTCGGTTGATCTGCGCAGCGAGCTTTTCCCCGGCGCGACCGGCACTTTCAGCGTACAGCGCAGCATGTTGATCCGGAAAATGCGCCAATTCAACCCAACGGCTTCCCCGCTGCGCGGCAAGCGCGGGCATAAGGACAAGCCCAATATGCCACGCTTCATCTGAGGCTGACCACCCGACCGCGATCCGATCGATCTGATCAGGCATCAGCGGCGCATCCGTCAGGCGGCGATCTGCCGCAAATGTTGGCGTTACCCGGATCGGTTGACCCGCTTCGACTTCCAGCAGCACACGTTCAACACCGCTGCTGTGGATCAGTAAGCGCCAGCGTGTGGGTTCAGCATCAATGAGAAGATTACCGCCAGCCGAGATGCGATCTGAAATCATGGGACTTCCACGAAAATAAGTGATCATACGCGGAGGTCAAGTCTACACGCCTCAACGCGCTTTCACCAGTATCGATCCACATGACTGCTTAGGGTATGCTTGAGGAGTACGGTAGGAATTCGGGGGTACGAATTCGATGCAGCAAATCATACTGGGAAACAGCAGCAGCAGTAACGGTAATGGCGGCGTGCGCCTCTCCCGGATCGGGTTAGGCTGCATGGGCATGAGCGATTTTTACGGCGCAAGCGATGACGAAGCAAATGTCCCGCTCCTTCATCAAGCGATTGACCTCGGCATTAATCTCTTCGATACAGCCGATGTTTACGGAACAGGTCACAACGAAATTTTACTGAGCCGCGTACTGCGTGCGCGCCGCAGCGAAGTCGTGATCGCCACGAAATTTGGCAATGTCCGCAATGTAGCCATGGAATGGATCGGCGTAAACGGCAAACCGTCTTATGTCAAAGCGGCATGTCATGCCAGCTTGAAGCGCCTCAATATCGATCACATTGACCTGTATTATCAGCATCGGGTCGATCCCGAAACGCCGATTGAGGAAACCGTCGGCGCGATGGCAGAACTCGTCAAAGAGGGCAAAGTCCGCTTTATCGGGTTGAGCGAAGCCGCCCCCGCCACGATCCGCCGCGCCCATGCCGTTCACCCCATCAGCGCACTGCAAACCGAATACTCGCTCTGGTCACGCGACCCCGAACGCGAACTTCTGGAAACCTGCCGCGAATTGGGAATTACCTTCGTCGCCTACAGCCCGCTTGGGCGCGGTTTCCTCAGCGGTCACTTCAGAAAGCCGGACGACCTCGGCGCAAGCGACACCCGCCGAAATATCCCGCGTTTTCAGGGCGAAAATTTCTATAAAAATCTTCAGTTGGTCGATCAGGTCAAGGAAATAGCCGCCGAAAAAGGGGTCACACCGTCCCAATTGGCGATCGCGTGGGTGATCGCGCACGGCAGCCACATTCTACCGATTCCCGGCACACGTTCGCTCGAACGGTTAAAAGAGAATATCTCTGCGCTCGAAATTACATTCACACCGGACGAATTAGCGCGGCTCGATGCCATCTTCCCACCGGATGCCGCCGCCGGAACACGCTACGCCGAACAAGCGATGAAGCGCGTCAACTTATAATACAAAACAGGGTACTTGTGAAAAGTACCCCGTTTCATTACGCCTTGATCAGCCGTTTGAGCATTCCCGCAAGATCGCCCGGTTCAAACGGTTTGACGAGGAACATCTGTACGCCCGCCGCTTTCGCCTCATCTTCAACATCCAATCCGCTCGCCATAATGACGGGGATCGTGTGAAAATCTGGATGGGCGCGCAGCGAACGCACGATTTCAACGCCATCGATATCGGTTAGGTGATAGTCCATCAAGATCGCGTCTGGGCGCTGTTTCCCACACAGGGGAAGCACGTCCATACCCCGCCCTGCCGTGACTACATCAAATCCGTCTAATTCCAGCAGGGTTCGTAGGAGATTGACCGTCACACGGTCATCATCGACGATCATCACTTTGGGCATGGTTTTTCCCATCCAACATTCGTGCAGAGAACGCACAATCAGGTACAGAGTCCATTCTATACGATCTTTAGGCGTTCGCCCGCGTTCGCCTCATGAATTCTTAGTGAATTTGTGTCCCCACAACCGTCGGGGTGACCTGTCCGTTCGGGTAAACAGGCGTAGGGAGAGCGCCATCTACCAGCGCGCTCTTTAATGCATCCGACACCTGATCGACCAGAATAAACGTCAGCGCCGCCCGTATCTCGTCCGGCAGATCATCGAGATCATTCTCGTTTTTCTTCGGCAGGATCACCGTATCCACCCCGATCCGGTGCGCGGCGAGCACTTTATCCTTAATTCCGCCCACCGGCAGAACCTGACCGCGCAGGGTAATTTCGCCCGTCATGGCGACATTGTGCTTTACCACGCGCCCGGTGAGCAAGCTCGCCAGCGCTACCGCCATCGTCACACCCGCCGAAGGACCATCTTTCGGTTGTGCGCCGCTCGGCACATGCAGGTGAATATCGTTCTTCTCGAAAAGCTCAGGCTTGATCCCCAGTTCAATCGCCATCGAGCGAACATAGCTCAACGCGATCCGTGCGCTCTCCTGCATCACTTCGCCCAAACTTCCCGTATACTGGAAGCCCTTGCCGCCCGGCATCTGTGTCGCTTCGATGAACAGCACATCGCCGCCAAACGGAGTCCACGCCAATCCCGTCGCTACACCAGCGCGATCGGTGCGTTCTTCGAGTTCGGTACGGTAGCCGAATTTCGGCTTACCCAGCAGATCTCGCAGAGTCGCCACATCAATCGTGACATTCTCCGTTTTACCTTCCGCAATCCGCGTGACGATTTTACGCATCGCCCGCCCGATCTCGCGTTCGAGCGTTCTCACGCCCGCCTCACGGGTGTAATTCTGGATCAAATCGATCAGCGCTTCCGGCAAAAACGTGACTTCTTCCGTTCGCAGCCCGTTTTCTTTCGTCTGCCGCTTGATCAAGTACTGGGTAGCGATGGCGACCTTCTCCTGCTCGGTGTATCCGCTCAGTTGAATGATCTCCATACGGTCACGCAGCGGCGCAGGAATCGGATCAAGTTCGTTCGCCGTCGTGATGAAAATCACTTCGCTCAGGTCGAACGCCACATCCAGATAGTGATCGCGGAACTCGTTATTCTGTTCCGGGTCAAGCACTTCAAGCAGCGCCGACGCGGGATCACCACGAAAATCGCGCCCCAGCTTATCGACTTCATCCAGCATGATGATCGGGTTGCGCGTTTCGGCGCGGCGGAGTGTCTGCACGATGCGACCGGGCATCGCGCCGATATACGTCCGCCGGAAGCCGCGAATTTCCGCCTCATCGCGGACGCCGCCCAAGCTCATCCGAATAAACTTGCGCCCCATCGCCCGCGCAATCGACGCACCAAGCGACGTTTTACCCACACCCGGCGGACCGACAAAGCACAAAATCGCGCCTTCGCGTTTCCGCCGAATTTGATCAAACTGTTCGCCCTCGCTCTTGAGGCTGTCGCTCCGCTCCATGCGAAGTTTACGTACCGCCAGATACTCAAGGATGCGCTCTTTAATATCCCGCAAGCCGTAGTGATCTTCGTCCAGCACTTCGCGGGCATGCGGGATGTTCAAATCATCTTCGGTGCGTTTGTTCCACGGAACAGCCGTCAGCCAATCGAGATACGTGCGGATCACGCCGTATTCCGCCGCCGCTGTCGGCAGTTTCGCCAGCCGGTCAAGCTCGCGCGTCGCTTCTTTGCGCGCTTCTTCGCTCATCCCGCTCTCGGCGATCTTGACGCGGAACTCTTCGATTTCGACGGTTTGTTCGTCGCCTTCGCCCAATTCGCGCTGGATCGCCTTCAACTGCTCGCGCAAGAAATACTCGCGCTGCATCTTTTCCATCTCGCCTTGCGCCTCGGTCTGAATTTTGCGACCGAGTTCCAAGACTTCAAGCTCTTTACTCATCAGCCCCATCAGGCGGCGCAGTTTAGCATCCGTGCTCGACATTTCGAGCAGTGCTTGTGCATCTGGCAGATCGATCCGGACATACGTCGCAATCGTATACAGAAGTTGAAGCGGCTCATCCACGTTCAACATCGACTGGATCAAATCCCCCGGAATGCTCGGCACAAGTTCCGCGAGCCGCTGGAACTGTTGAGTCACGTTGCGTGTGAGCGCCTCGACTTCGAGCGACTCTTCGACCGTCTCCGGTACAGGCTTAATCCGTGCGCGCAGATACGGCTCGGAATTCGTAAATTCCACCGCTTCGATACGATGAAGCCCCTGCACCAACATCCGAATCGTACCATCGGGGGCGCGGAAAAGGCGCTGAATCGACGCCAGTGTGCCGACATGATAAATCTGATCCGGCGTTGGCGATTCAATTTCGGCATCTTTGCTGGTCATCAAGCCGATCACACGGGTGCCCGTCATCGCTTCATCAACCAGCTTAATACTGCGCGGTTGTCCCACCGTCAGCGGGATAACCGTATACGGAAAAACCACAACACCGCGTAGCGGAAGAATCGGAACTTCGTCAGGAATATCGGCAAAATCCGAATCGTCGAGTTCGTCGTCATCCTCGCCACCCGGTACGTCGTGATCCATTTCCGGATCAAACATCGCGGCTTCTAGAAGTTCGTCGTCAATATCAGTCAACCGATCGATGTTGGTTTGCATGTGTTTGCTCATTAGTGTTCCCGTCCTCAAGCCGGTTTACGGCGACAGGTAGAGAGGTTATGTTCCATAATAGGCGAAACGCGTAAACACTGCATTAGATCTCAATGTGCAATTCCACTGCTTCCAGCATAGAATCGCGTTAGAAATCCCGCGTATGTGGAGAATCCAGCTCATGGATCACGATCTTGTTCGCGTCTTAAAAAGCATTGAATTGTTTCATAACCTAAATGACTCACAGCTTACGCGAATTGCCGATATCAGCAAGCGCGAAACCTATGACGACGGCGAAATGATCATCCGTCAGGGCGCACCGGGCGACAGCATGTTTGTCATCGTCTCCGGTCAGGTGGTGATCGGGCGGATCAACGGCGATGAAGTCTTTCATCCGGTGCTCTATTTAGGACAAGGGCAGGTTTTTGGAGAAGTCGCACTTCTGGATCAGGGTGTGCGGTCAGCATCCGTCGCCGCCGATCAAAATGCGACCGTCGTTCATGCCATCGACCGCACCGCATTCCTAAATTTGTGCCGCGAAGATACCGCGCTCGGTTTCACAGTGATGAAAAATCTCGCCACCGATCTAGCGTTCAAGCTGCGCCACAGCAACGCGGGCAAGGATGCAGCCGCAGGCAGATAGATAGGTACGTCAGGAACTCAACTGATAAAGTCAACGTCTAGGGAGCAGAACTTCGGAGCGACCACCCAGAAAGGTTCGCCATGTCCCGTCAAGTCCTGTTCACGCTGTCCGTTGTTGCCCTGCTCATGATCGTCGTCACGAGCTGCGCCGCCTCTTATTCTGCCCCTCCATCAGACATGATCGCCGATGGCGCAAGCGGCATCGTGCCGCCTATGATCGCCGCGACTCCATCACCGGCGGCGACCCGTGCTTCTAGCTCGGAAACGCAACCGCAAGGGCGTATGGTCATCCGCAGCGCCTCGCTGACGATCACGCTGGAGGATGTCGTCGGTCATCTCGATCGTATCCGCGGACTCGCCGCCGAGTATGGCGGATGGGTGGTTTCTTCAAATGCTCAAAGTGCCAGCAGCGGTGAAATCACCTCTGCCCTCATTACCATTCGCGTCCCCGCCGACCGCTTTGACCAAGCCCTCGCCTTTATCCGCACCGGAGTCGGCTCGATCGATAACGAAACGATCACGGGCGAAGATGTCACCCAGCAGTACATCGATCTCACCAGCCATCTCACCAACCTGACAGTGGCGGAAGAACAGCTTCAGATCATCATGGACGACGCAGACGAGACACAAGATGTATTGGCGGTTTACAGTGAATTGGTGCGTATCCGTGGAGAGATCGAGCGTATTCGCGGGCAAATGCAGTATTTCGAGGAGTCCGCCGCGTTCTCAGCCATCTCAGTGACGCTGCGCCGGACGCAGCCCACACCCGCCGTCACCACATGGCAGCCGCTCGTGACCGCCCAGAACGCCTTTCAAGCGCTCATTGAAGTCGTGCAGGGGATCATCGATTTCTTGATCGGGCTGGTGATCTTCGCGTTCCCGCTTCTGATCGTGTTCGGCATCCCTGTCTGGCTGATTTTACGCCGCGCCCGTCGCTCATCATAATCATTCGCTGCCCGGTTTGACCGTCGATCAAACCGGGCAGATTATCAATTCACGTTCAAACGCCGCGCACCATATTTGATCCGCCGCTTGTACTGTTCATCCGATTCGAACCGATGCGGAGCGCGCCATATCAGATAAAACACGAGCGCCGCCCACATCACCGTGAGCAAGACGATCCCGCCCACATACAGATTATCGCCTGAATGCAGCGGAAACGGTGACGTAGGGAGCGACTGCGCCAACGCAAAGATCACCGCTACGCCCAGCAAACCCGCCAACGGCGGACGTACACACATCCACGTCTTAAACCACTCCCATGCCGTTGCGCCCCGGATGCCATGACGACAATCCGATGCCAGCGCCAGTGTCAAAAACACGGTGATTCCCACGCTCAATACCCCCACTAACCAGCGTCCGGCGGTCATATTCAAAAGCGCCGCAAAACCGAAAATGAGGATCATCAAGAGCAGACCGATCAGGTTCAAGATACTGATTCTACGGGCGTATATCATGATCCGGTCGATTCGCATCTCCGCATACAATACCCTTATTATAGGGACGTTTTCCCCGATTCGCTCATCACCCGTTTATCCTCTGTTGAAACAGGTATCACCTTTTCTACGTATTCTCTGTATCAATGTGGAGTGGGGTACAAAGTGATGGCGATTGAACTGTTTTGGGATAACGACGAAAAAACGGTCATGCTGTGCGAGATTAAAAATCCTTGGACGTGGAATCAGCTTTTCAGCACGTTGGAGAAAATCAAACAGGTCACCGATCGTTCGACTCATACCATCGGCGCGATTCTCGATCTGACAGACGGGGCAAGCGTCCCCGGCGGGTCGATCTTCAACCCGACCACGCTCGGTTATGCGAAGAAAATGTTTCAAATGGGCGAGGGTGGAACAGGTCCTATCGTCGTCGTCGGCGCAAGCCCGATGATCCGCACCGTCTACAATGCCGCGCTCACCATTGATCGCGAAAAACTATCACACTTCACGTTTGCCAAAGCACTCGACGAAGGGCGCGAAATCATCTACGAGAAGATGCGCCAGTACGCACCCCCCGCAATCTGAAAATCCGCTCTCGAATTTGTTGGGACAGGGCATGCCCTGTCCTATTTGGCTGCCGACTTTAAACGTTTGTCCCCGGTGAAAGTTCTTTCACCTGCTTTGCACTCACCTGTTGATGGAACGCCTTCACATCCGCGAGGAACTGCGCCCCATACATCGGCAGTGCCATAAACAGATGCCCGCCCGGATATTTCTTGATCTGCGCGCCGGGGATCAATGCCGCGATTTCGTCCTGATAATGCGGCGCAACCAGCGGATCTTCGTAACTGCTCATCACCAACGTGGGGACGACCGTCTCCTTGAGCCGTTCCCGCAGATCAATTCCGTTCAGCGCCATCCCCTGCTTTTCATATCCAAGGCGAGACTGTTGGAGCGGATCAGGCGGACCATTCAGCCATGCCTGCATCAAGGCTTCATTTTCGAACTCTTTTTCGCCCAACAGCAGCACCGCAGTCATCCGCGTGAGCAGCGTTTGAGGCAGCCCCATATCACGCATAATGCGGATTGTCTCTAGTAAGAACGTTGCGCGGCTGCGCGGCGGGTTATGCGCTAGCGATACCGCGATGATCTGGCTCAAAACACGCTCCGGATAGCGCAGCGAAAATTCTTGTGCAATCGCCCCGCCCATCGAAACGCCGATCAAATGTGCCCACTCCATGCCCACATGAGTCATCACCGCGCCAATATCATTGACCATGATTTCGAGCGAAACAGGCGTATTCTCGTTGATGCGCGTCTGTCCCGCCCCGCGATTATCGACACACAATACCCGATACGATTCAGAAAGCATCCGGCGGACAGTCGTCATCGAAACATCGTTGCTGTGTCCGCTGAATCCGCAGATCAAGACAAGCGGCGCACCCGATCCGCTCAACTCGTAATGCAGCTCTGCACCATCATGATAAAAAGTAGGCATAAAAAACCTTTCTTACTGCAAATTTCTCTCCCAAACCAAACGCTTACGAACGCTCTTCTCTT
>CALBRY010000069.1 GCA_937927665.1 uncultured Chloroflexota bacterium | reverse complement strand
ACTGTGACCTTTTTCCAACAGCGGTCGCGATAGGTGTATCGTACCCTCGCCATTCCAGCGAGACCAGATCACCAATCAATAACGGTGCGTGTCTGCCTCAGGCGTTTGTAACTGCGGCGTATGCGCCGAACTTGGGGTTTATGTCGTCAGTGATGCTTCCCATGCACAATTTGATATACCTGCTGAGGCAAGCGCAGAGAGTCCGATACCCTCAGCATGGCACGCCTGAATCGATTGGTTGCGTTCAACGTGGACAAAAACGAATCAGGATAGCGGAGGCTGACGAATTTCAGGACGGTTTCAGCTATGCGTCGTAAATGATGAAAAGCGGAAACGCTCTAATACACGTTCCCGCTTTTAAAGAAAAACCCCTTGCTAGAGATCAGCACGGCGTATCATGGTATCTAGTCTCTCACTGACCATACATGCCCGCATAAGGTGACACTGGGCGACCGAGCACTTCTTCACGTGGAGTTTCATCACCGAGCATCCGCTGACCACCGTTTTCGTGACACCCGCTGCAATAATCGATCTGCTCGCCGTGCGAAATGTGGCACGTATTACAGGTGAACGTGCCCATGCGGGTGCCGTGTGGGTTGTAGTACAGAAAATCGGTCGAAAGCGCGACATTTTCTAGGCTGATATGACATTGAGTACAGATTTCATCGCCAAAATCGCGCCGCAGCAGCTCACCGTTTTCATCCACGACGTAATTTCCGCTCAAGAAAGCAACCCCTGCCCGGATTTCTTCCGACAGTGGGTAATCGTGGCAGTCCTTACACAGAACCCCCGCTTCCGCATGCGCGCTATCGAGATTGCCGCTCGTGAAATAAGAGGTGACATGCGACTGCATCACATGGCAGCTTCCGCAGAAGTTGGGATTCGTATCGGATTGGTGGACGACGATCGATACACCTGCATAGCTGCCCAAGACGATGATCAGCGCGATATTGGCGAAAAAGCTGATCTTGAGCCAATCGCGTTTTTTCGGCGCAGCCGAAGCATTCGGAGAAAGAGTAGGGGTGGTTTTACGCCTGAACATTCATGAATCCTGACTGCGCAGTATCGACGGCATAAGGCGCATGAGTCTTTTACGCTCATGCGCCTGCCGCATTCGATCGTTAGCTTTCTTCCGTGATGTTTTTACCTGCCAGATAGCCCCACGTCAGGCATCGCCCATGACTATTTCCAGAAATCTGGATCGGGTAATCCTGTCCGTATAGGCTGCCGGAAACATTGCCGACCGCATAAAGACCCGGCACTGGGTTTTGATTCGCATCCAGTACACGCAGACTTGTATCGACATCCAGCCCACCCACGACCGTCAGCAGCGCGGGACCAAATTTGAGTGCATAAAACGGCGGTTGCGCGACTGGGAACAGTAGTTCGGCACGTTTGCCGAAATCGGTGTCTTGCCCGCCTGCTGCCAGTTCGTTGTAATGCGCGATCGTCGCTGTGAATGTTTCGACAGGAACGCCGATCATCCCGGCGAGTTCTTCAAGCGTGTTTGCTCTCCACGCGAATTCACCCGTATCCAGATAGGACTGAAGCGTTCCAGCGGCGGAATCCGGCGTCCACTCTGATCCATACGGACGGAAGCTGTCATAGAAGATGCCGCCCGCGATGCTGACCGTTTGCCCGACCGTCGTCTGCCAATTCGAGTCGAAGATCGAATATGCCCATGGGTGTTCCGGCTGCATCATGCACTGGATCGATTTTGCCTGCACCCACGTATCTTCATTCATAAAGCGCGCGCCGCGCTGGTTCACATACGGGTAGTTGCCGAACGACAGCCACGAGAACGCTTGAGGATGGATCATCGTCGGGAAGGGTGTATCTTGAATATTGCCGCCTGCCCACATGCCCATCTTGTGACCGTCGCCTGTGTTCTGACCGATTGGCGTGTATTGGGATTCATTGACGCCAAGTGTCAGCGGAGCATACGCCGCGCACATTTCCGGGTTGCCACCGATATCCCCGGTCGCCAAGATCACACCCTTCACCGCGTTGAAGCGCTTGTAACCTTGCTCCGTGTTGGCGATCACGCCGACCACCCGATCGCCGTCTTTGACGAGTTGTTCACCGGGGGAACGGAAATAATAGGTCACGCCCAAGTTGACTGATTCGGTGTACATCAGGTTCGCCAGCTCCGCGCCGGGGTCTAGACCCGCCTGTGACGCCGGACCGCCGAAGAACATGTGATAGCACGGGTATTCCGTATAGGTAGGTCCTTTGTAATAGCCGCCCCACAGCATCCCGGTGATTCCGGCGGCATCGGCTTTATCCAGCCACCAGTCCATCGCGTTGCCGCTCTCGTTGAGGAACAGCCAGACGAGTGATTCTTTGGCGCGTGAGCCGCACTGCTCGATCCATTCGCGCGCAACTTCTTCTTTATTCAGTTCGATGCCCGCATCGCGCATCATCCGGGATGAGAATACGCCGATGCCGCCACCGCGCCCGCTCCACGTTGCGCCTTTTTCGATCACGACGACGCGCGCGCCCAATTCTGCTGCGCGGCAGGCTGCTGTCGTACCGGCAAAGCCCGCGCCCACGACCACGACATCAGCGTCGATCGTTTCAACGATCTGTGACTCCGGAATCGGTTCAGGAGGCGTCTGCCAGCTAAAGCCGCTTGCTTCCTGTGCGGACACGGCTTGCGGTGCACCAAAAGAGAGCAGGCTTGCGCCAGCGGTCGCGGCAGCGGCGGCAACCCCGGTATTTCTCAGGAACTCACGGCGTGACAGCCCTTTACGTTCCTTATTCTCAGTCATTTTTCCTAAGCCTTTCTTGCGAAACACCTTGCATCAATGAATGTCCATACATGAAGAATGTACCGCCGCGCTGCCGCACTCGGTTACGCCCGCTCAGGTGATTTGTCCTTTAAATCGGAATGGTTTTGAAAACGCTAAAGATCCCCCATCGGGGTTAGATCGCGGGGAGAACGGTATCCCTCATTCGGGGGATTCGATGACCTTGACCACATCTTGAATCCCCTGCACGGTCATATGCTCGCTTGAATACACCCAGATTTCGCTGCCTTGCAGGGTGAGTTCGATGATCCGCAGGTGATCGCCGACCGTCCAGAATATGTGTCCTATCGCCATCAGGCTTTCAGAAGCATCTTTGCACACCATCAGCAGTGTATCGGGCTGCAAGTCCTTACACCGTTCTATCGCCGCCGGGACATCGGTTTCCCACCCAACGACTTCAAGATCAGGTGTCTGATCGATGAGTGCTTTGATCCCCTCGCTGAACAGCGAATGTCTTGAGTAAAACAAGACACGTTTCATGGTTTCCCTTTCTGAGTGCTAATAATGAAGCGCACACAGCATAGCCACTCAGGGGGATGGGGATTACGTAGAAGTGAGGGATTTTGACCCTACAAACGGGCGATCTTTCATCTCCCGGAGGTCATACCAATAGAGGTTATTCCGGGGCAAACGGCGAGGGAACTAACCCCTGACACACCGCGTAGACCGCCGCTTGGATGCGATTTTGCAGATGCAGCTTTGCCAAGATATTGCCCAAATATGTTTTCACCGTGTTTTCGGTGATGAACAGCTTTTCCGCGATTTCTTTGTTGGTCAACCCTGCGACGATCAATTCCAGTACTTCACGTTCGCGGGCTGAGAGTTCCTCTCTCAATGGAGTTTTGTCATCGCTTGCCGCCGGGTGGGTGAACTCGTGCAGAATCTTCGCGGCGATGCTTCCGGAAAGCGGAGCATCTCCCCGCCGCAGCCCCTCTAACATATCGTAGAGTTGATATGCTTCCAGATTCTTGAGCACATACCCTTGTGCTCCTGCCTTAATCGCCTCGAAAATCGTTTCTTCATCTTCAACGACGGTGAGCATCACAATCTGGATAGTGGGAAACTCCCGCTTGATCTGCCGGGTTGCCTCCAAGCCGTTGCACTTCGGCATTTCGACATCCATCAAGATGACATTGGGAAGGGTTTCGCGCGCCATTTCTACCGCTTGGAGCCCATCCGCCGCGCACCCGACCACTGTGATATTCGGACGTGACTCAAGGAGTGATTTCACTCCCTGACGGAACAGCGCATGATCGTCTGCCAACAAGACGCGTAAACTCTCCATTTTTAGGGATTCCTATTCTCCACCAGTGGTATGCACACTTCGATCCGGGTCCCGCGCCCCGGTGCTGATTCGAGCCGAAATTCACCGTTCAGGCTTTCCGCCCGTTCGCGCATAATCTGTAAGCCTACTCCACGTCCATTCAAAACTGCCGCTGTGTCGAATCCTCGTCCATCATCTTCGATACGCACGCATAACCGCTCCCGCTCCTCTTTGAGTGTGACAGTCACCTGCCGTGCCTGCGCATGCTTGCGCACATTCGTTACCCCCTCCTGAATGATTCGGGTGAGCTGTAACACGACATCAAGCGAGAGCACACATGCCGGGTCTGCTTCGATAATCAACTCTGTTTTGATTCCGTGCATATTTTGGAATTTTTCCAAAAATGCACGCACCGTTGGCTGAAAATCGGATGCTGACGCAGCATTATTCCGCAAACTGACGATCGCCTCACGTGCATCGGTGTGTACTTCTGATGCCGTTCGCACCATTGCCGCCAAAAACTCGGACGCCTTGTCCGTTTCGCCAGCGCGCAGCAGGTCTTGGATATTCGATGCTTGGAGCTTGAGGATGGTCAATCCTTGCGCCAGATTATCATGAATTTCCCGCGCCAGCCGTTCGCGCTCTTGCAGCGCCGCCATCTGCTGTGTTTGCTTGCGCATGCGTTCATACTCGATCACAAGCGCTGCTGCCCGTGCGATATCCCATGCGAGTTGTATCTGCTCATCGGTGAATGCCCGATACGTTTGGAATGTCCCTGTCACCGCGATGGCAATCACGCGGTCATTTGCCACTAACGGCACAGCGAGGATTGATTTCGTGCCTATCAGGGCGATCAATGTTTGATTCGCGCGCGGATCGGACGGCGCATCATAAGATACGAGCGGCGTTTTGCGTGTTAGGAGTTCTTGGTAAAACAAATCCGACTGCGCGTCAAGCGAATAGTGCAGAAGAGGGTCAAGCCCGATCTCCGGAAACGGTGTTTTGTGCACCCCCGCTTTGGGGATCAAGCGCTTGTTGTTCTCGTCGTATAGATAAAAATCGCAGTGATCAACATCCGTTACCGCGATGATGCCATTCGCTACCTGACGCAGCACATCGTCTAAGTCGATCGACTCCGATGTTGTTTCGACCAGCTTAAGCATCGCCGCGATGTGATCGTATTGGGCGCGCAAATGCCGGTTCATTTGGGCGGCATAAACCTGATTGAAGAAGCCTATCATCCATCGAATCTGACGGTCGCATTCGCTCACCGCAGCCCAGATTGCCGCTGCATCACCGGTGATATGCTCGCGCAGCACCACACCGATCGCATCCTTGAGCAGGAGCAGCGCATCGTTTACCTCCATGCTACTGAATCCCGACCGCAGACAGGCGCTGCACAACTGAGTCAAGTATGTTTCTAATGCTGAGACACTGCCCTCTTTCCACCAGTCGATCAGCGCCGCGATCCCTTGATGGGTTGAGATGTGCAGAATGTCAAGCCAGTCTGATCCGGGTCGGTAGCGCGCCTCTTGAAACACCAGTGCCGCCCATGCGTTTGCGATCTGTCCGGCGTGATGTTCAACCAAGGCTGAGAATTCATTGGTGCGTGCCATCAACTTAGTTTATTCATCCCGATCATCTTTGCTCCGTTCATCAATTTTATATGTAATATCTATGCATGCGACAAGCTATATAGCACCGTTGTCAGCGACAAGAGTCACCTCTTGAAGAGTAGGACGTTAGCCTTCTTCGTGGGAGAACGATTGGAGAATTTCCACGCCGTGCCAACTCTGATGTTCAGTTTGCGGGCAATTTCGGGGTTGCTGCAGTTGAACAGCTTGTGTGCGCCGACGTATTCAAACAAGCCGCACGCCAATCGCTCCTCAATATGGCGCTAAAGCTTTCCCTCAGCGATACCGAATACCATTTTTTAAATCGTAAAAATTAGAGATATGTTCCGCACAAAAAAGGATTTTATCCGTATAATGAGTCGATTCGTGTGCCAACTGATCATCCACAATTGAACATTTTCATCCCATTAGCGCTTACGAGGCTGCCTGTGATTGCACGCTTACGCCCATTGTTGTTCATCGCCGCCGCGCTGATTTTTTCGCTCGGCATCTTTAGCTTCACTGATGTTCACTCCGTCAGCGCCATCCCCGGCAATGACAATTTCGCCAGCGCCATCGTCATCAACCCGGCGGCGCTGCCCTACAGCGTCAGCTTGGACAACAGCGGCGCGACGACCGAGGGTGGTGAGGCGACCATCGCTTGCTCTAAACCTACTGAAGGATCGATGTGGTGGAGTTTCACGCCGACGGTGAGCGG
>CALBRY010000068.1 GCA_937927665.1 uncultured Chloroflexota bacterium | reverse complement strand
TCGATGCACCGCCGAACACGACGAACGTTTCGCCGCTGTTATAGCGCAGATTGCCCGCGCCATCGCCGCCGCCGAACGAAATCCCACCGATCCCGCTCGATGCACGCCATAATGCCGCGCTCACGATCGCGTCGTCGTAACCGTCGCCGTTCAGGTCATCGCCCCACACGGTTGATCCCATCAGATCATCGTAATCCGCGCCGATAATCCGCGTGGCATCGGGTGGGGCTTCGCTCATATCCGTTACTTGACCGTATACCGACGCCATATCCGCCGCGCCGAAAATGATCCAGACTTCGCCCGCATTGATGCGGAGATTCTCCAGCCCATCCGCTTGATTTGCGCCTGTGATGACATCTTGATAGCCGTCACCATCAAAATCGCCCGCTTCGACCCACAAGCCGAGCCGATCTTCAGGGGATGCGCCGTAAAATGCGATCACGTCCTCTGGCATAGACCGCAGATCAATATCTGTGTGCGCGGCAAAATCCGCGCCGCCGAAAATGACATAGACCGCGCCGGAATTTGACCGCGCCTGCTGCGCGCCGTCGCTGTTTTGCGCGCTCATGAGCAGATCGTCGTAGCCATCGCCGTTAAAGTCTGCGATTGCCGTTTCTGCGCCTGCCATATCGCCGGAGTACGCGCCGTAAATCGTGAATCCGCGCAGCGCCGCGCCGAGCATTTCGGCGGAGGCTTGCCCTGCGATCGTGCAGATGTTCATGACGATGCGGACATGTCCCGCGCTCCCGCGCCATTCGCCGTCGATCGGGTGGGTGGCGTTTTGCCCGGTTACGGCGAGATCGCCGCATCCGTTCGCGTCAAAATCAGCGATCTCGACCGGTTTCCCCGTGACCGATGCGCCCGCCGGAGCATCGTAATAGGTGAACTGTCCGCGCTGTGTCGTCTGAAACAAATCCCATGCCGACTCGCTGGTGGGGGTGAGCGCTGTTTGCGCGGCGAGGGGGATGCTCACGCCGAGCAGGAGGATCAGCAGGAGTAGAACAGCCCTCACCCCCCGTCCCCCTCTCCGCTGGCGGAGAGGGGGTGGGGGATATGCGGCACAGAAACTCGCCCTTTGCCCCTCTCCGTTGACGGAGAGGGGCGGCACACCCGGTGTGCGGGGTGAGGGCAAAACGGCGGCTAATGTGCGCCGAACAAGCCATTGATGGGTGACAGGTAAATGTCGCATAGGAACCTAAGTCATAGAGATAAAAGAAACGCGATCAAATCGTTCAACTGCTGCGTGCTGACGCGATCCGCGATGCTGTGGATCGGGTCGGTGCGCGTGAACAGTTCCTCTAGCGTGAGTACCACGCCATCATGTAAATATGGCGCAGACGCCCATAATCCGCGCAGTGTCGGGGTATCAAACCCGGCGGATTCTTCCATCGAATACACCGCCCCGGCGAGATTATGCGCCTGCAAATCGGTATACAGCGGCGGTGTGTGACAGCCGCACCCGATTGTTCCGCTGGTGAACAATGCCATGCCGCGCCGCGCCGATTCGCTCAAGCTGCCATCGGGGAGCAGGTACGGACTCTGCCATGTTTCGAGCGATTCGACATATGCCACGAGTGCATCCAGATCAGCCGAGCGCCCCGCGTCGATCGCGGCAATCGTCGGGTCAAAATCACCCGCGATTAAGCCGTCTCCAAGCATAACATGGCGAATTTGATCCTCGATCGTGTCGTGGAGTTCGTCCATATCGCCCGCCCAATTATACGGCGGGATTAGTGCCATGCTGCCAAGTGCGGGAGTATTGCGCGCCCCGCTGCGAAAATTGATCCAGTTACGACCGTCCGCGCCGCCCTCAAAATGACAGGTGGCACAGCTAATCGCTCCGTCGCTCATTTGTGGCGCGGCGGCACGGTGAAAGAGTGTTTTTCCGCGCAGTAAAACCGGATCGAGCGGAATTTCGGTCACGCGGATCGTGTCGATTACGGCGTGCGTCTCCGTATCGATCACCGTCACCGTGCCGTCAAGCGCATTCAGGACAAACACGCGGGCTTGATCCACCCACACGCCGATCGGGCTGGCACCAACGGGAATCCGCGCGATTTGTTCATTGGTCGCCGTATCGATCACGATCAGCGCGTCGCTGCCTTGCAGCGCGACATATAAGCGTAAACCATCCGGCGAAAGCGCCGCATCCGAGGGCATATTCGCGGATGGATCGAATGCCGAAAGCACGAGCCGCGCCTCACGGTCGCCGCGCATATGGGTGATGTCAAAGACCGAAACGACGGGAAACCAGTCTTGCATGTACTGAAGCGAGATCAGCGCGAGTCCGGTGCGTGTTTGCGGGATATACGCACGTGTGCCGTCCGGCGCGATCACGATGGTGCGCGCGAGTTCGCCATCGGTTTCGACGTTGAGCGTTCCCAG
Source organism: uncultured Chloroflexota bacterium (assembly GCA_937927665.1). Classification (GTDB taxonomy): domain Bacteria; phylum Chloroflexota; class Anaerolineae; order Aggregatilineales; family Phototrophicaceae; genus Flexifilum. Next base: position 2,494 of record CALBRY010000068.1, on the reverse strand, counting down.
GACGAACGGGGTGCGCTCGACATTTAGCACGGTGACTGCTCCCGTGTACAGGTGTGTTACCAACAGCCAATTTTGACCGAGCGCTAAACCATACGGCGCATCGGGGAGGCTGACCGTGTACAGGATTGTTTCGCTGGGGAGATCGAATACGACGATTTGATCGCTGCCAAAACAGCTTATATAGGCGCGGCGGTTTTGGGTATCCGCCAGCACGCCGTAAGGCATATGGCAGATCGAGGCGATGTGCCGCACCGTGTGATTTTCCAGATCGACAATCGCCAGCGCATTTTGATCCCAGAGCGTGACGAGTGCTTGATCGGGTGAGGTTAGCGCGACCGTGCGCGGGCTGCCGCTGAGAGGAATTTCGGCTGATGCGGCGGTTGAATCCACAGGCACAAGGCTGATGCTGGCGCTGTCCGGGTTTACGGTGATCAGCGTGCCGTTTGACCACGCGATCGGCTTGCTTGAAATACTGTCGATGAGCGGCGGCAGGTTAGGGAGCGGGATAGGGCTGGCAATCGGCGTGAGCAGGAGCGGCACAGGCGTAAGCTCACGGGTGACGGTTGGCGCATAAGTCGGGAAGGGCGGCGGCGCGGAGTCGCTCGCGCACGCGGCGAGAAGAAAGAGAGAGAAAAGAAGGAGAGCATCAACGCAAAGGCGCAAAGGCGAGACAATCTTTCTGCAAGCTTTGGCTGGAAAAGCGGGCAGAAGGTGAGGGGAAAAACGGCTCATGATACCCTCACTGCGGCGGATTCCATCAAGATATCGGGTGTATCCCATGCTTTGATCACCATCAAATCGATGAAGGCACGGCGGAAGATCAAGCGAGCGCTGACCGTGATTTCGCCTGAGCCGGACGGGATGCGGAAACGATAGCTTGAGGTATCCGTCTCTAATGCGGCGATCCGGTTATCGCTGACCAAGCGGGTTTGCCGCCAATAGGCGAAGGTTGGGGTTTCTCCGGTGAAGAAATCGGCGAGAATTTTCGCGTACAGCACGCCGGGGAGTCCGGCATAGTTTCCCTCGGCGGGATCCCCGATTCCGCCGTAATCGGGGATGATTTCGCCTGTGATGAGCGAGAGAGGTTGACCGTTTGAATCGGCTGCTTCGACGAGCAATATCAGGTTGCGGAGCGGGTTATCGGTCGGGATATGATGCCCTGCTCCCGTGTTGGTTACGCCTACCGAGACGATGAGTGTATCGCCTTCGCGGTGAGCGTCGAGGCTTAGTTCGGCGGTGTTTTGTAGGAGAGAAACATCGGCTGCGCCGGGCATGCGATGGCTGAAGATTGTCGCGGGATCGCGGAGTGGCACAAATTGGTCAACCGTGTGCGGGAGATCAACAAAGGCGGTGACCCCCAACGGCGGCATATGACATGCTTGACAGGTTTGCCCGGTGTTTGGATCACTGTACGGGCTTGCTAACCATTCGCCGAAGCTGTTGTAGATGGGCACATCCCAGAATGAGCCGCTGTGACAGGCGGCGCAAAATTCGCTTTGATGATGCAGCGGCGAATAGACATCATCGCCGGGGGTGTCATCCAATTGGGCGAGAAAAATCTGTTCGCCGGGGTGAGGGCGCAGGAGATCGAGCGAGAGGACACCGGGCAGGTGCGGCGACGGCACGCCTTCAGCCGTTAAGCGCACACCGGATACTTTATGGCAAAAATCACAGGTGATGCCTTCGGCGGCTGGCGGCTGGTTGGCGGCATGATTGGGATCGGCGGATTCGGGCTGATCGAGTGCCAAAATCGGGACATGGCAGGCGGCGCATGATCCTGTTATATCGGGGTAATCTAACCGAAAGCCAACACCCGCGCTCGACTGTCCGAGGGAAGGCGCGGCGGGGATATCGATCCCGATTGCCTCGTCATAAAGGTAAGCGGTGAGTTCCCCGACTGCGCCTTCGAGCGTTGTGCCGTTGTACACGGATAGAAAGCGCGGATTGACCGCCGACTGCGCGTGCGCGTCGGCTAACCATTCTTCAACAGGAAGCGAGCCGATGGTTTGTGTGCGATCCGCGTGACAGTTGATACACGACACGGAATCATCGGGGTTAACGGCGCTGATGAAGGTATACGCCGGGTTGTCTTCGGTCGAATACGCGCTCAAACGAAGGGTGATCGGTGTGGGCGGGGACGCGATTCCGACGGTGATGAAGTTCTCCGGCACAGAGGCGGTGATGTGCAACGGATCCCATGTGAATGGAATATTTAGCGAAAATTCGCCATTTTCATCGGTGATCACATAATGGGCTGAGCCTTGCAAGCGCACCACCGCACCGGCGATCACGCCATTTTCGTCATAGACGACACCGCGCACTGTGGTTCGAAGCAGGATCACCACCACCATGATGATCGCAAGTGCTGCCAGTGCGCCTATCCATTTGAATCTGTTCAAGACTAATACCTAACTCCAGTTTATTAAGCCCTGCCGCGCTGGAGGGGAGAAAAGCGACCCCTCCCCCACTCGCTTCGCTCGTCTCCCCTCCCCGA